>JASLXN010000223.1 GCA_030740315.1 Dehalococcoidia bacterium
GAGCCCTCGGGATGTTGCTCGGGCATCGGAGATAGTGTTCACCTCCCTTCCCAAGCCATCGGATGTGGAACAGGTGGTGCTGGGGGAGGGCGGGGTGATAACCGGGGCCGCCCCGGGCACACTGATGGTGGACATGAGCACCAACTCGCCCCGGTTGATCCAGGGCATTGCCGACACAGCGGCTGAGACTGGAATAGAGGTGCTGGATGCCCCGGTTACCGGCGGTATTCGGGGCGCCAAAAAGGCTACTCTGGGCATCATGGTGGGTGGCAGTGAAAAGGCCTTCGAGCAGTGCCGCCCGGTGTTGGAAGCCATGGGCAACAATGTATACCATATGGGTGGTGTGGGGATGGGCAATGTAGCCAAACTAACCAACAATCTGTTGTCACTTACCAACTCCCTGGTGGCCATGGAGGGCATGGTGATGGGGGCCAAGGCCGGGCTGGATGTGCAGAAACTCTGGCGGGTCATCAACACGGGGTCCGGCAACAGCTTTATATTTGAGAACTTCTTCCCCTACATTATCTTCAAGGGAAGGTGGGAGCCGCCTACTTTCCCAATTGACTTGGTGCTCAAAGACTTGGGGTTGGCGGTTGAGGAGGCGGAGAGGGCAGGGGCACCGGTGCCGATGGCCAAACTGGCTATTGAGCGCTTCAAGGAGGCAGCGGATAGCGGCTTGGGGCGTAAGGATGTGGGTGCGGCCATTACCATGCTGGAGAAGGTCGCTGGGATAGAGGTGCGGGTAGCGCAACCGTAAGCGCAACTTTGCTCATCGAGGTGGCCAGATGAGAGATAGTGTAGCCGGGGATAGATGGTGGCTCAGAGACTGCCTCGTTTCAACTTGGAATATGGCGGTATGCCCCACCCTAATCTATTGAGATTTATTGGGTAGAGCAGCCGTGAGATGCTCTTGAAGTCATCAGAGATGTGGTAAGTATTTGACAGATACTGCGTACCAGGTTAGCCTATACTAAGGGGAGGAAGTTTATCGCTGGACAACAAAGGAATGCGCTGGAGGCTGTGAGGTTAGCTGAGGTGCATCAAGATACAGTGAACCCAAAATACTGGGCTGCTAAGGGACCGAAAGCAGGCAGTGGTGCTTCTTTGCTTGCGGAGTTTTCTCAAGACTACTTTCAAGACTACTTTGGTGAGACTGCGCATTGGGGTCATGAACGGGGCGTGCATGATGCTCCGCGTCTGATGTGCCTAATCAGCGGCCACTGGCCGTTTCAGGATCGCACCTAACCGGTTCATCCGGATAGGCTCTTCTATGAACCAGCGTGAAATTACAATGAATCCTAATATTTGTATTAATCCCTATCTGCTGTGGCGCGTGCGTTGTGGTTGGCGGTTGGTTGATATCGTGGGTTTGTGCTGCGGAACGGACAAGGCTTTTTGTGAACGATAGCCTTGGAGGTAAACGGGGAGCAGCGCGCGGGAAAGTTGGCCTGTGTATTGCCGGCTGCGGCGATTACGCCCGGGTGCATGCCAGGGTGGCCAGGGGAAACCGGAAGATGGTTGATCTCTACTTCGCCAGCCGCAGCTATGACAAAGCGGTCTGGTACTCTCAGCGGTATGGCGGTGTCGGCGCGTTCGCAGGATATCGGGCTGCGGCGGAGAGTCCCCGTGTGCAGGCCATGCTATTCTGTACTCCGCATCACCTTCACCGAGAAAACCTGGAGTTGGCTGCAGCATTTGGTAAACATGTGCTGATGGAAAAGCCTATAGCCACTAAAGCTGTTGATGCTCAAGTTATGAAGAATACAGCGGATAGCGCGGGGGTCCGTTTTATGGTGGCGGAGAATTTCCGCTATATGCCCGTGGTGAACACCTGTGCGGACCTTCTGGCACGCGGCGCTATAGGGCAACTGATGGGGCTGCATTTGCAAGCCGCTAAGTACCAGAGGCCCACCGGCTGGCGGCTCTCTCATTCTATGATGGGGGGTGGTGCCCTGATAGATGGGGGCATTCACAAGCTATCCGTGCTCAGGGTGTTGGGAGGGGAGGCTGAGTGGGTGTGCGCCGCCTCTCCGCCTAAAGCTTTTTCCGAGATGGAGGGAGAGGATGCGGTGTCGCTGCTTATCGGCTTGAAGGGGGAGGCGGTGGGCACGGTTAATTACTCCTGGGCGTCTGTTGGGGGGGCTGGAGTGCAGACTGCTTTAGTTATTGGAGGCAGGGGACACATGGCCTTCAACTTTTATGGAAAGGCAGTGAAGGTGGTTACCGCTAGGGATACACGGACTGTGCGGATAGGAGGGGACCTCTCCGGTACCGGTGCTATGCACCGGGCTTTTCTCAATCTAATAATTAACGATCACCCGGTGCCCACTAGCTCGCAGGAGGCTTCAGGGGATCTGGCCCTAGCACTGGCGGCCTACCGTTCCATGGAAAATGGGGGCCAGAGAGTAGAG
>JASLXN010000224.1 GCA_030740315.1 Dehalococcoidia bacterium
GGGACTCTATAAGCTCCACAAACTCCACATCGTCAACCTCGCTGGCGATGAGCATCAGCCGGACAGAGGACTCCTCCCTGTGAGGAAGCTGAGCCGCCTCCGCCAGCAACTCCTCCAGCAGTTTGTTGTGCTCCGCCTTGTCCATGAGTTGGCTGGCCAGCACCACTTTTAAGATATCTACCCCAGATAGCCTCGGAGGGTTCTCTTTTTGCAGGTCATATAGCTTCTGGGTGAGCCGCCTGTTGGTATCATACACTTTAATGGCCGCGGCCAGGGCCTCATCTGTTAAAGGCTTACCCGTCCACTCCTCCACGGCCTCTCTCATCTTTCCTATGTGGCTGACAAGGTGGGGTATAGCCCTGTCGCTCTCAATGTGGTCGGGAACATACAGAAGATAGCTGAAGGGCACGGGAGCATGCCTTAACCAGCTATCGTAGGTCTGCCGGATGTGAATACAGCAGTAACCGTGTATAAGCCCGTCCAAGTAGTCATAGCGCCCTAACAGCCCCTGGGCGAGGGTATCCCGGCAATAGGTGCAGAACATACCGTATACATAGGGAGCGGTGACATCCTCCGGCTCGTGTGAGCCCAGCACCCGCACTGGCAGTACGCCGGCGGCATGCAGTATCTCCTCCGGCACATAGGTACACAGATAGCCCGCAATCCGGCCTCCGGTGCGCTCCCGCCAGCCCTTGGCGTAGCCGTGACGATCGTCAATCACCTGGGTCATTTTATCCAGAGCGCCCATAAGTCCCCTTTCGTAAGTAAGGGTTGTAGATTAGCACAACCGCTGCTCCTGTGTCAAACGAGCCTGCCGGGGATATTGTATAACCATTAGTATGTAAGAATAGTATGTAAGAACCTGAGAGTAGAAAGAGGCAGCACCCTTTTTATTTACGGGGATGTAGAGGCGCCCCTCTGATATATCCCTAATATATATCACCAGACGGGTCCGCCGTGGGCCGTATGACTGCCGACTTACCGGTGCGACCTCCTAGGAGTCTGGAATCCTTTGGACAGAGAGGCGACAAGCCTAAGCGTCCCTTGGGGGCTTGGGGGGCGAGGCCCCCAAGAGTAACTTGTTAGGGTGGGTCCGCCTTGCGGACTCCGAACAAAGTTAGGAGCGGGTGGGAGAGATAATACTCGATGAACAACCCCCCTTTATCGCTGCTCAAAGAGTGACGGGATTGTCTGATGGAGGCACTTTGGTATAATAGGTGGACATCTCTGGTGGGTTGGGCAGTTGTGAGGCAAAGGAGACAAGAAGGGCATGACGGAAAACCAAAAAGGGGTGTTGCACGGTATCCGGGTGCTGGACTTGGGCCGCTACCAAGCGGGGCCCCGCTGCACGCTTATGATGGCTCGCATGGGCGCCGAGGTGATAAAGGTTGAAAAGGTGGGTGGTGAGGACGGCCGCTCCTTCCCGCCTCAGGTGCGCGGCAGCAGCGTCTACTGGGCACAGTATAACAGCGGTAAAAAAAGCCTGGCCATCAACCTGCGCCACGAGAAAGGCAGGAAAGCGCTGCGGCAGCTTGTCAAGATATCCGATATCTTCCTGCAGAACTTCCAGCCCGGCATAATAGATGAGATGGGGTTAGGCTATGATGTTTTGCGGGGCCTTAACCCCCGCATCATAATGGTCAATGTCTCTGGCTACGGCCAGTACGGCCCTTACCGGGACCGCCCCGGCTTGGATGTTATCGGCCAGGCCATGGGTGGGCTCATGTCCCTCACCGGGTTCCCGGACACCCCACCCACCATCACCGCCAGCCCCGTGGTAGATCGCATCACCTCACTGCACGCCTGCATTGCCGCCCTTGGCGCCCTCAGGGAGCGGGACATCTCCGGAGAGGGCCAGGCTATAGATGTGTGCCTCGCCGATACCGGCTACACCCTGACAGAAATACCCATCGCCGCCTATTTGGAAACCGGTGATGTCCCACAGCGGCTGGGAAACCGGCTGGGGGTGATGCCTACTAACACCTACAAGGCTAAAGACGGCTATGTTTACATCATCTCACCTACGGAGCACACCTTTAAGCGCTGCGCAAAGCTCATCGGCAAGCCGGAGTGGGCGGATGACCCCGGTTTCATCAACCCGGTGGAACGGTGGCAGCACGCTGATGAGATAGACCAGGCCATAGGCCGGTGGGTGGAGGAGCGCACTGTAGCCCAGGCGGTGGAGCAGGGTACCGAGGCCGATATTCCACTCGCCCCGGTCAACGACATACCCACCGCCGCCAATGACCCTCACCTGTGGGAGAGGGAAATCCTGGTGAAGGTGCCCGACCCCAAGGCGGGGGAGATTCTGGCCGCCGGCAAGATGATCAAATTCAGCCGCAGCCCCACTATAGTGGGGCCGGTGCCCGCCCCGGGGGAGCACAACTGGGAGGT
>JASLXN010000225.1 GCA_030740315.1 Dehalococcoidia bacterium
CATAGTTTAGAATCGCCTTCACGCCTGAGTGCACCAAGTCATCAATCACCTGCTGCGCATGTGATGGCGGCACAGAGACTATGCCTATGCTTATGCCTTCCCTTGCCACCACCGAGGGTAAGTCAGACACATGCAGCACAGGCACCCCAGCTACTTTCTTGCCCGCCATCCCGCTATCAGCGTCAAATGCGGCAACCGTAATGAATCCGGAGCGCGTGAAACGGGCGTAGTCCAGAATGGCGCAGGGGTTAGCTGAAGGGCATCCCCCAGATCTTGGGAGCTTATTATGTCCACTCGAGCCTCAAGCAGATTCAGAGCACGCAAGTACAGCGGCAAACGCATAACAACCACCTCAGGAACCGGTTCCTGGGAAGCTTTTTTAGCCATTCTCTTTACAACCACAATGAATTGCCACCGCACCTGCTGCCAGCCTCCGGAAGTGCACCTGACGAAAACCTGCAGACTCCAGCAATCTTGCAAGCTCTGGGGCCGCCGGAAAATGTGCCACCGAATGCGGCAAAAATCTGTAGTCCTTCGCTCTTCCCCCCAGCCACCAGCCAATGGTAGGCACAGCCCGTTTCATGTAGAGGTGATGTAACAAGGCCGCCCAGCGCCGTGGTCGGCTCAACTCCAGACAGACCAGTTTTCCCCCCGGCCTCAATACGCGATAGCACTCCCGAAACGGACCGGCAAGGCCGGGGAAATCCCGTAGCGCAAAGGCAATGGTCAGCGCATCAAAGCTGTTATCCTGAAACGGCAGCTTGAGCACATGCCCCAGTAGGAGAGTAGTAGCCCCACATTCCTTTTTACGGGCGATGTCTAGCATGCCTGGGCTCAGGTCAACTGCTACAACCTTACCGCCCCTAAGTTGCACAGCTTTGGCCATCTTGCCGGTGCCCGTAGCCAGATCCAGCACCAGTCCGGGTTTACTTCTCATGGCCTCATCAGCCGCCCACCGCCGCCACCGCAGGTCTCCACCCAGGCTGATAACGCGGTTTATTCTGTCATAGCTCGGTGCCAAATGGCGAAACATTTCCGCCATGGTCCAAGCCTGCTCTCTATCACAGGCCGAGAGCATCCAGTGTTACACTATCTCCAATTGCACCCGCGCCTGGGCCCGGGTGCCAGCCACCCTGAGAAGCGTACGCATGGCCTGTGCCACCTGTCCCTGTTTGCCTATGACTCTACCCTTATCGTCGGGGGCCACCTGGAGACGAAGCACTATGCCACGCTCCCCCTCAGCTTCGCTGATAGTAACCTCGTCCGGCGCTTCCACAACGGACCGGGCGATATACTCCACCAACCCTTTCATGCGCTCAACGCCGGCACGGTCTTCCATCATCATTCCTGACCACCAACCTTCTGCAAAATACCGGATTTAGCCAGTAACCTGGCCACCGGTTCGCTAGGCTGAGCCCCCCGCCGCAGCCAGATGAGCGCCCTCTCCTCATCAATGACCACTTGAGGTGGGTTCGGAAGAGGGTTATAAAACCCAATGGAATCAATAACTAAGCCATCCCGCGGTGAACGGGCGTCCGCCACTACCACCCTGTAAGATGGATGGTTGCGAGTACCTGTACGACGCAACCGTATCCTTACCATCGTTTCACCATTGCTTCAGACCAGCCCTTAGAAGAATTGCCACGAAACAATTATCTGTCAGCCAAAGGGCCTTGTCAATATCCATATCCGGCGTACCCCTTTGAGGTACGCCGGATACGGCGCCGATCAAATTTGAAATTGGTAGCCATCACATATATAATCAAATTCGTGGACTATCAGGAACTGCACCCGCTGTGCATAGACAGCGAGGCAGAGGCCAAGGATATCCAACTCAAGTTGGCGGCTATGGTGTCCCGCCAGGATGAGGTAGGCCCCGTCGATTTAGTGGCCGGGGTGGATATATCACCTGTATCCCCGGGCAAGGGCCGGGGGGCGGTGGTTGTGTTGCATTATCCCACCATGGAACCGGTAGAAGTGGCCGTTGTTGAGACCGAAGTTAGTTTCCCCTACATACCCGGCCTGTTAGCGTTCAGGGAGTTGCAGCCCGTTCTGGCAGCGTGCCGTTCGCTCTCCGTTACGCCCCAGCTCTTTTTTGTTGACGGCCAGGGCCTAGCCCACCCCAGGCGTATAGGGCTCGCATCACACTTGGGACTGTTCTTAAACCGGCCCACCATAGGCTGTGCCAAGTCCCGGCTCACCGGACACCATGCGGCCGCCGGCAACCCAGTGGGCAGCACCACCCCTTTAAAGGACCGTGACGAAGTAATAGGCTCGGTGGTACGCACGCGAGAAGGCTCCGCTGCGGTCTTTGTATCCATAGGTCATAAAGTAGACCTGCCTGCCGCCGTACGCTGGGTGCTGGCGGGCTGCCGGGGGTACCG
>JASLXN010000226.1 GCA_030740315.1 Dehalococcoidia bacterium
ACCTGCGGGCGAACATCCATATCTCCCTGGCTTTCTTAGCACCCACCACCCGAGCCAGATAGGGTAGGTAGTAGCCATCGGCAGGGCTGCCCACCCGCGCTCCGTTCTGGCCAAAGACCGCATCATCTGCGGCGATGGTGAAATCGCACATATAGGCGAAGTGATGGCTGCCACCAATACAATATCCCTGAACCATGGCTATAACAGGCTTGCGGCACATCCGGATGAAATCGTCAATCCCCTTTTGGAACTGTGTACCCCTCAGACCCCCAGCCTGCTCCCAGTTGACATCCCCCCCGCTGCCGAAATGGTCACCCACCCCACCCACCACCAGCACCCCCACCATAGAGTCATGGCTGGCATCGCTCATGGCCATACCTATCTCTATCGTTGTATCTCCGGTGAAAGAGTTATAGGTATCAGGACGGTTGACAAGGATGCGGGCTACGGCGGCGCCATTATCCTTGTACCTCTTATCGTAAAATATATCCTTGAAATCAAAGCCCGGCACCTTCTTCCATTCGCCAGAAGCCATAATATTCCTCCTTCTCGTGTTTGGGTTTAGAAGCTGCCTATGACGACCTGTGCTTCTTTGATGGTTTTGAGAGCCGTGGGGAGGTCCAGCAGGCCCAACTCAGCAGGTAGCTTCCCCTTGGCCCCAAGCATCTCCGTCCACATGGGACAAGCCAGCAGCGATACCCCAGCCGCTTTGGCTGCGGCCAGCACCTGGCCGGGACGGGTCCACCTGGGGTCCTGTGCAGCCCACGGAATGCCCAGGCCTGCAGCCGCCTTGGCGACGGTGGTACGAGTCTCACGGTCCCGCAACAGCGGCGACCAGTCCATTACTCCGCCTGCCATGGCGGCCAGCGCCTCCTCAGTAAAGAGAACCCCAACATTAGTGCCGCTCTTCTTCATCTCAATGGCCACGGCCAGATTAGAGACAACGGAGTTCTCCAAAGCATCCCGGCAGATAAACAGTACCTCCAACACTCACCTCCTTGTCATATTTGTGTCAGATTATAGCACACTGACAGAGGCTAAGGTGAAGAATCCACGGCAGGGGGGTAGGAGTGAAAACGCTCATGCTTGACCCCATCATCTCCCACTTGACGGTACTACCATGCCGGCAGCTATACTTACCCTATACAGGCAATACTATGTATGACGGATGCTTATGGCAACTTTCAGCATCTACGCAGCGTTACGAATTGTTCGTCTCGGCGGACGATATGGTCTCCGCAATGACACTTGGGATACGGCAGGAGAGGACAGCGTGAACCGCCTTTTTATGCATCAACGGGCTACTATAAGAGCGGCTGCCATCGGCCTAGCGGCGCTGGCGGTGCTGGTTCTGTCCGGTGCCACCAATCCCCAGACCGTCACCCCTCCCCCTCTTGTTTGCATCACGCTACACGGAGCCTCGGGCCAGGCCGCATTCGTGAAAGCAGAGGTGGCCGATACTACAGAGATGATGCTGAGAGGCCTTATGTTCCGCAGCTACCTGCCGCCGAGCAGTGGTATGCTTTTTGACTTCGGTGACACAGTACTGATCCCCTTCTACATGAGGAATACCTACATCCCTCTTTCCATAGCCTTTATATCGGCTGAAGGTGAAATACTGGATATACTAGATATGGAGCCTCTGGACGAAGAGAGGAGAGCGCCGACCCACCCCTATCGCTACGCCCTAGAGGTAAACCAGGGATTCTTTGAGATGCACCACCTGAAAGCGGGAGACCGCGTATATTTTACCTATCGCCGCAGTCAATAGAGCGAGCGGGAAGGGCATGGTAACTTGGGGCTGGGATAACCGGAAGAGCCTGACCCTGCGTCGGAATCCACCCGTGCGGGTGTAACAGCGACCCGGCCAGTGTTATGTCAACTCCACCACTATCTCACAGTATGGGTCGCCCGCCGTCTGTAACCTGGTGATGGTGGACTTCAGCCTGGGGTTGAGCAGATGGCAGGCCCGCTCCTCAAACTTGAAGTGGGCCTTACGGCACAGGGTTTCGTTCACCTCGTCCACCACGGGGAACACATGGCAAGTATGGTAACGGAACACCGCCCGTTGAGGGGTGGCCTCCGCCAGTTCCATATCATAGCCCAGCATAGAATTAGCTGTCACGAAAAATTTGGCATATGCGACTGCATCATTGCCCTGAATACCGAAGGACTGCAGTCCCTGGATAAAGGTTCGGTTGGCGCCATCGGCCCATACATAGCCAATGACCTCCAGCCCCTCCTTCCCCCATTTTTGGTATACCAGCCGCTCCAGTTCACCCATATACCGACCCCGGGCCTTGCCTGTGGCCTTCCACGCCCTTTCCGGGGACACACCCGCCGGTAATTCAGCCATAGTTCCTCCTTGAGTTCAAGTAGCCTCG
>JASLXN010000227.1 GCA_030740315.1 Dehalococcoidia bacterium
CATAGATACCAGCTCGCTTACTCTCATGCCAGTGGCGTAAAGCAGTTCCAGCATGGCCCGGTCCCGCTTGGCATCGGGGGTATGTCTCTTAGCAGGCTGCTCCAGCAAACACCTTACCTCAGCCACCCCCAACGGCTTCGGCAGGCCGCGCCCCATTTGAGGTGACGCCAGGCTCGTGGCGGGATTGTCCTTTAGCAGCCCCTCATGGTGGAGAAAGCGGAAGAACGACTTTACAGAGGCAATCTTACGAGCGAGGGTTGTGGAGCTGTAGTCCTTCTCACGGAGGTGGAAGATATACTCCTGTAGGGCCTCCCTGCCCACCTCCGTCCAGGAGGCCGTCGCCCCCCGGCTGTACCCGGTTTCTAAAAAGTCTGTTATCTGGTAGAGGTCATTACGGTAAGCCTCTCGGGTGTTGGAAGAATACCCCTGCTCCATCTCCAAATAGCCCAAAAAAATGTTTACTTGCTGCCTCATATCTCCTCCAAGTCCTACCAGACATGTTAACATAAGGGTGGCTATAGCAACACCTCGCGGGCTTCTTTGATGGGCCGGACACGGCGGGTGGCCCGGAAGTTGTTTATTAGCAAGGATACCAAAGGGGCGGAGCCTCTTTGGTAGGGGTATTGAGATGACCCCTCTACAGATATAAAACTGGGCGGGTCCGCTGTAGAGTGTGGGATGGCCCACCTTTTAGACCGGACTCCTTCGGGCAACAAAGCGGAGAGTCCTTCGGACGGGGTGGCGGCAAGCCTACTCATACACCGGGGGGTATAGGAGGCAAAGCCCAACAAATGTAATATCCGAAGGCGGGCGGAGGGGAAAACAAATGCTTGCTAAACGACCCTCCACCCGCTATTGGTGGCCGACCACCACTATCTGATACTATGGGGGGAAAGGCAAAGCGTGGCAACAGTGTACCTGGCCCTGGGTTCTAACCTAGGGGACCGGCAGCAGAACATAACGAAGGCGGTGTCGCTCCTTGCCCCCGAGGTGGCGGCTAAGCGGCTCTCTTCATTTTACCAGACGCAACCGGAGGGGTTTCGCGAGCAGCCCCTGTTCCTGAATGCCGTCCTCAAAGGGCGGACTGTGCTTTCGCCACAGGAGCTTCTGAGCCGGACACAGAAGGTGGAGGTGGCGCTGGGGCGGCACTCTTCTTTCCGCAATGCCCCACGCCCCATAGACATAGATATCCTGCTCTATGGCGACCGTATGATAGACAGCCCGTACCTGGAAATACCGCATCCCGGGATGTCAGAGCGGGCCTTTGTGCTGGTGCCACTGGCCGAGGTTGCCCCTCACATTAGGCACCCCTGCACCGGACTTACAGTTATTGAGATATTGTCCTGTCTGCAAAGGTCGGGCGAAAATGGAGTTGAACCATGGCCGACGGACTGAATATGGAGGACGGACTTACGCTGCGAGGCCACCACCTGCTGTGTATGCCGGGTTACCAGGGCTTTGGTTATACTGAGGAGCATGTTGCCATGATGTGGGAGCTGCGAGGGCATTTATGGGCGTATTACGATACCATGGTGACCGTGCAGGATTCACCGGATGTGATTTGCCACTCATGCCCACACTTGAGTGACGATGGCTGCGCCATAGAGCAGGGGAGCGAGGTATGGGTGAACCGCAGGGACCGGCGGTCTCTGTCCCTGCTGGGGTTGAAGGTTGGCCAGCGGCTCACATGGGGAGAGGTGCTGGACCGTATCAGGGAGCGGGTGGATGAGGACAAACTTGCCCGCGCCTGCGGCCAGTGCCGCTGGTTCCCCCGAGGGCACTGCTTGAGGGGCCTGCGGGATGTGAAGTCAGAGAATGTTTGAAATTACAATAACCGGGCATTTTGACTCCGCACACTATTTGAACGGGTATAAAGGTAGGTGTGAGGAGGTTCACGGCCACCGTTTTGAGGTGCTGGCGGGGGTGAGAGGGGAGGGCCTGAACGAGATTGGCATCCTCTACGATTTTACGGAACTCAAGGCCCATCTGAAGGAGATAACGGGCTATTTGGACCATAAACCGCTGAACGCCCTGCCCTCTTTCAAGGACTGTAACCCCTCCTCAGAGAACTTGGCGGCATACATATACCGGGAGCTGGCGGCAAGGCTCCAGACACCGGGGGTGACCCTCAGCTTCGTAGAGGTCCATGAAAGTCCAAGCAACCGGGTCCGGTATACGCCGTAGTTCTTCCGCACTACTAATGCATCGATGACATCTGAAACTCCGCTGCTGCTGGCCTTCCGAGTTCGGCTTATTTCTGCTCCTGCAACTCCGGGGGGAGGAGGTTGGGGATGGAGTCCTCGATGGGGTAGCGGTAGTCACACTTTTTACAATAAAGAAAGCCTGCTACAATTTCCTCTCCCTCGTCCTCGTCCACGGTT
>JASLXN010000228.1:0-377 GCA_030740315.1 Dehalococcoidia bacterium
GTATCAAAGCTGTCCCCCAGGCTGTGGGCGGCATCAGTGCTGAAGACGATAGTCCTATAGCCCATCTCGGAGGCCTTGAGCGCCGTGGCGGCTGCCACGCTGGTCTTGCCTACACCGCCCTTGCCGGTGAAGAGAACAATCCTCATAACTCATTATATCAAAAAGCGGCAGACCCCCGGCCTACAGGTCAAGGGAAAAAGTTTGTATTGGAAGCTGCCTTTGTTGCCTGATTTGACACAACGCTGGGTACGGTGTTATAAAGCCAACGATTGGCACTATCAAATAAATGATGGACGAAAGAACTATACGCAGAAAGCTAACCGGCACCGGACAGAGGGTCACCTCGCAGCGCCTGCTGCTTCTGGACCTCATCCGCA
>JASLXN010000228.1:387-2374 GCA_030740315.1 Dehalococcoidia bacterium
CCGACGACCTTTACCAACGCGCCCGTGAAATCAGCCCCAGGCTAAGCCTATCCACCATTTACCGAACCCTGCACCTGTTCAAAGAACTCGGGCTGGTGGAGGAGCTACACTTTCAGCCAGAGCACCACCACTATGAGCGAACCGCCTCCCGCGAGCACCACCACCTGGCATGCTTAAACTGTGGCCGCATCGCCGAGTTCGAGAGCCGCCACATAGAGGGCCTGCGCCAAGATATTGGCCGACTCCATGGCTTTAAAATCACAGGCAGCGAAATCAACTTCACGGGCTACTGCGACCTTTGCCAGAACTAGGCTGAGTGATTTGAACTCCCGAATTCTTAGGGGCGGATTGTTGTTTTACTATCACTATTAGAAACCTGTATTTTTACCATTAAACATTGCTGTTAGAGGGCTCCGGCGGATAGCAAGGAGAGCCCATTTGGGGAGCTTCATTACTAATCACCCTTAGGGAGGGCTTGGAAGCCGCGCCGTATCGGCATCATCCTGACTTCCTCATGCGCACAGGCGGGCCCAGGGCGCTACGCAGGATCTGGCTAGGCACCAAGGAGGCGGTGGCGCTGAGTGTGACTGCAGGAGCAATAGTCTTATGGATTGCGGGGGAGCTGTCGGGACGGGCCAAAGCGTTTTACGAGAGGGCACAGCAATGCTGGTGATGGCAAGCGTACTCAGCTACATGGTGCTGTTGATGAGGAAGCAGGCCCATTACATAAAATCCTGGCTTGAGGCACAGGTGGAGTCCGTACCAAATACCGGGCCCACCTTTACTATGGCACTGCTGGCCTTTGTGCTAGTTATTCGCGAGAGTATAGAGACCGTCTTCTCCTTGGTCAGCGCCCGTCCTCCTGGAACTTCATCCACGCCAATGCCCCATCGGCAATAGTGTGCGTAGAGGGCACCCGCCTTTAGGCAGATATAGGAGTAGCCTGTCTCACCGCATTCCAAGACGCAACGGCCAGCGAAGTAATGTTGAGGGATCACCAGACGCCCCCGAGCAGAGGATGGCAATCAAGCCACCGGGTAAATTGGCCTTTGGTCTCCCGGTAACATATAATGCATTTATGGATACCCTCGGCAAAAAGTGCACCCACTGCCGGGAAGACCTGGAGGAGGATTTCGTAGAGTACAGAGGTAAGGCCTATTGCTGCTCTACCTGTGCCTTTGAGACCAGCCTTAAGCTAGGGAGTATGTGCGGCTCCCGCTCCTCGGTAGAGGCAGGTATGCGGTTCATACGCGCCCAGCACCCTGCCCCAACTGATCCATAGTTGGTTTACCGCTCAGTCAACGTGGAGTATAATGGCTGTCGGGTTTCATAGGGCTTGGCACCAGTGTCTAACTGCATCGCAATAGACGGACCGGTGGCGGTGGGCAAGACCACCGTAGGTCGGCTACTGGCCGCCCGGCTGAGATACCGCTTTGTGGATACAGGCAACATGTATCGTGCGGTGGCATGGAAAGCCCTTAGAAACGGGGTTGACTCCGATGATGCCCCGTCCCTCACCATTCTGGCCGAAAGAATCCATCTGGAGTTGTTGCCGGGCAACGGAAATGAGCCAGAACTGCTGGTTGATGGTCAGCCCGTATCCACCGAACTACGCAGTCCCCAGGTGGAGCAGACCGTTTCCTCCGTTTCCAGTATCCTTGGTGTGCGCAGGGCCCTGATAAAGCATCAGCGAAACCTGGCCCGTAAAGGCCGTATCGTGATGGTAGGCCGAGACATAGGCACAGATGTGCTACCACAGGCCGAAATCAAGGTCTTTCTAAAAGCCTCCGCCCAAGAGCGCGCCCGAAGGCGGCACCGAGAGATACACGCGTCTGCCCCTCGGGACGGTTCCTCCTTCAACAGCGCCCTCAACACCACCCTTACCAATTTAGTGCAGCGCGACCGGATGGACAGCCGGCGGGCCGTCTCCCCCCTCCGCCCCGCCGCGGATGCTGCTATGATTGATACCGAGGGCCTAGCCCCCAAT
>JASLXN010000229.1:0-1144 GCA_030740315.1 Dehalococcoidia bacterium
TGATTATCCCATCGGCTAGGTCACTCAGGTTCTGAGCAGAGGTTCCGCCAAGGGTGAAGCCACCCTTTACTATGCCCATAACATCCCACATCCGGCCATGGGGCACGAAGGGGGACAACCAGCAGACCGGACTGGTGTTGCCGATGTGGCGCTCTCCAATGGCTTTTTCGGTGGCGATCAATGGGATCGGTAGTTGTCTCCGTGTTCCCGCTGATAGGCCTGGGAGACCTTCAGTAGCCTCTGGTAACAGTTGGTGAGGAAGGCTCCTGCTAGTAGCCGAAGATGGGGATGTATGATACTGCCGCCGGCTGATGGGAAGTAGTTCTAGTTCACCGTCTGGTAAGGGGCACCAGGAGTGTCCCTGTTCGCCTGCTGAAAATATGTCTGGGCCGCCTCAAGGCCCGCAACCAGCGCCTCCGGTGTAAACTCTCTGGGATCCACATGGTGCTCTGTGCCCAGTATGAGGACTGCTCTGTAATGGGTGTGAAACAAGTCTCGGTTGGGGAACACTCGTGCCTGACCTCGAGCGATAATGCCCTCCGGCCAGAATTCGGTAGGGAATCGGGTGGCGGTCTTCTCTAGCGAGTTCGAGCAAAAGGGGCAGCCCATCTCCACAGATTGCTGTACCAGAGCAGAGGCAGTTTCTGGGTCAGGGCGATAGCGCTGGGTAGCGAATGGGGAGGGGGTGCGGAAGACGGTTCCCGTGTCTCTGGCAAGAGGGTCTGTGCGCAACTCCAGGGGATAGGCCTGCTGTTCCCCTGAGGTGTGAGGTACTCCACGGTGAACTTTTCCTTCTTGAAGTCAAGGGACATTGTGGCCCTCCCTGAGCTTTGTTATGGCTTCCGGCAGAGCCGGGAGGAGGTCGGAGGCAAGCGTTCCCGCCTCCCCCAGGCGCGCTCTGACAATCTCTCCGGCCATGCCATGAAGGTAGACTCCGAGGGAGGCTGAGTCAAACGAACTAACTCCCTGGGCCAGCAGCCCGGCTACGGCGCCGGCCAGCACATCCCCCGTCCCAGCCGATGCCAGCCCCGGGTTGGCAAAAGGTGACAGTCGCACCTGGCCCTCGGGTGAGGCCACTACCGTATAGGCCCCCTTGAGCACCACTACCTTTCGCCACCGCCGTGCCATTTCTCGGCATACCTCA
>JASLXN010000229.1:1154-2372 GCA_030740315.1 Dehalococcoidia bacterium
GTTACTCTGGATGTCCTCCACCGTCAGCCCGCTCAGCCTTCCCATCTCCGCCGGGTGGGGTGTGAGCACCGTTTCCGGGGGCAGCGACTGGGGCCACGACGGAATGGACACCAGGTTGTTCAAGCCATCGGCGTCCCATACTGTTTCTTTGTCCTTCAGGTGGGGCAGCAAGGACTGTATGAGGCTGACTATCCCAGGCTGCTGCCCGATACCACAGCCGATGAGCACGGGGCCATACTTGGGCATCTCCTTCGCCAGTATGGCGGCTGCCGCCGCGGACAGGTGCCCGGCAGGCCCCTTGGGAAGGGGGAGGTGCGTTGCCTCGGCGAGCTTGGTGGCCAGCACCGGGTGCAGGCTGGCGGGGTAGGCTGCCGTCACCAGACCGACCCCCACCCGGCTGGCTCCCATGCAAGCCAGATAGGCAGCCCCGGTATACCGGTTAGAGCCGACCACCACTAGCAGGTGGCCGTATGTGCCTTTGTGGGAGCTTAGGGGACGGGGTGGTAATGCGATGGCCGCCCACTTTGGGGTAAGCAACTCGGTATCCACATCTGCAGCCGGGGGCAGGCCGATGTCCACCACCTCCCCTTGGCCCACCAACTCTGCCCCCGGTAATGCGTATAGACCTCTCTTGGGCAGGCCCAAGGTCAGCGTGAGGTCGGCCTTTAAGGCAGCAGGGTCTAAGGTTCCCAGGTCGGCGTCCAGGCCTGAGGGCAGATCAATGGCTATTACCTTTATTTTGGGGTTGTTCAGGCGTGCCCGGCCCACTGCCAGTAGTGCCTCTCGGAGGGCCCCCTGCAACGGGCGGGCCTTGCCGATACCCATTACTGCGTCCACCACTACATCAGCCCTGGCAAGTAACCTCTCTAAAGAGGGCAGGTTCTCCGGTCCAGGTTCGGTAAGCGGCACACTTTGTTGGCGTACGAGAGTAAAGTTGATATCCTCGCTGGGCCGTGGAGACAGTAGGAACAGATGTATCCGAGCGCCCCAGCTATGCAGATGTCGGGCTGCTACCAGGCCATCGCCGCCGTTGTTGCCCGGCCCTACCAGCACCAGGATATGCTTGCCCACCACCCCACATAGAAATGTCTTTATCCTCCTAGCGGCCTCCAGCCCGGCCCTTTCCATCAATGAGTCAGTGGTGGTGCCGGAGGCCACGGCATAGTCCTCCAGTCGCCTCATTTGAGCAGCAGTGACCAACTTCATCCCTGGCATACC
>JASLXN010000022.1 GCA_030740315.1 Dehalococcoidia bacterium
CTATGAATATCAGGTCAATATCGCCTACGGGAATGAGCAGGAGGTCAAAGAGGCGGGGTGTTATGGCAAATACCAGCCCTGTGCCCACCACGAAAGCCAGGGCGGCTATCGTCAGCCGGCGCCTCAACTCGTTCAGGTGCTGGCCTAGGGTAAGCTGTTTATCTCTGCGGCCTGTGGTCTTTCGGTTTGTCTTCGGCTTCATCCAGCAGTGCCCTGGTGAACTCCCCTCCCATTTCCTTCATCTCCCGTACCATTTTCCCGGCGCTACGGGCGGTACGGGCCAGCCGCTGGGGACCCAGAATCAGAAGGGCTATTACCATTACAACCAGCAACTCAGGAGGCCCGATACCCATCAAATCAAGCTACCACCTACAGTATCGTATCACATCCTCATTCAGATAGCCCAAGGATGGAATGTCGCCATGTAGCCCGGCCTTGCTCAAGCGGTGGCCCTCCGTCACTCCACCGGGTTAACGCGTTGCTACAAAATAGGCAACAACGAGATTCTTCGATATGCTCAGAGTGGCATACATATGTTGTCACCCCTAGCAAAGGGAAGGGGTTCTGGTAGGCAGATTGTAACGCTGACTTCCGAAACGAAGCACTATCGCGTGTGGGGACCGGGGCAGCGCAGGAGTACGTACCAGTGGTAGCTACCTTTAGCGCCGGGCGCAGAGTAACTGTCGGCCATCTCCCGAACCTCCTCCATCTCCCACCCCTTAGCTATACGGTACACTTCCCCCTCGTCTGAGTAGTGGTGCAGCACGGCCCTTTCATGCTCCAGGGCATCCCTGGTGTTTACAAAGGTGCCTGGTTCAATCTCCTCACCCTCACCGTACTTGTAGCTCCGGGTGGACTGCAGGGTCAAGAAAAGATAGCCCCCTCTTGCGATAACCCGGCGCAGGCTATGTATCAAGGCCTCCATGTCCGACAGCGTGTTATGGTAAACCACATTGAAGGCAATGGCCCAGTGAAGATACCCGTTGGGGTAGGGGACGGTATTGGCAGGAGCCGTCTTCACCCTAGCCCTGAGTCCCTCCAGTCCCAGCCACCGGCGGCAGCCGGCCACCGCCTGGGGCGAGGGATCACAGGCGTAGGTCTGAAAACCCTGACCCGCCAGGAAGACGGTGTGACGCCCGGCACCGCAGCCGAAGTCCAACGCCCTCCTCTTGCCCTGCCCCCACAGCCGGGGCGACAGGGACGCCACCCGGGAGTCCACCCTCAGCCACCGCTCATCTGTGGCCCCCGTTGCCCAGTAGCTGTCCCATCCGGTCATTGCTCCCGATGATAGGGGGTCTAGCGGTGGGTGTCAACTACACGGGGTGAGGCCCTTTGGAAAGGTAAAGGAAGTGAAATGGTTCGCCGAGCGAACGGGCAGCAGCAACTAAAAGCGTCTCCAGTCGTTATTTACATCGGGGAAACGCTTTGTTAAGCTGGGAAGTAATTTATGAAGCGAATTGCACTCCCGCTGGTAGCAGTATTCTTGCTGCTATCTGCGGCCTGCGGCGGGGAGGTCACTCTCTCCGAGCCTTCGGTGGCACCGACCCCCATGCCCGCCCCCGGCGCTTCGGCCATGAAAATCGCAGGCACACCGACGCCGGTCGGTGGGAGCTTTGCCCAAGCGGATGCCGAAGCCGGGATGGGGGAAGAAAGGCTCATCGTGCGCAACGCATCGCTTAGCCTTCTGGTTTCCGACATGGGCGACGCCCTAAGCCATATAGAGGCCATGGCGGGACGGTTGGGTGGGTTCGTGGTATCCTCCTCCCGCCGCGAAGACCGGGCGGCCTCCATATCCATCAGGATTCCAGCCGAGCAGTTCTCCCAGGCTATGGACGAGCTTCGAGGCCTGGCGGAGAGAGTGGAGGACGAGAACACCCAGAGCCGGGATGTCACAGAGGAGTATGTGGACTTGGAGTCCCGGTTGCGTAACCTGGATGCCAGCGAGGAGCAACTGCTGGGCTTCATGGAGAAGGCTGAGAAGTTAGAGGATGTGGTCAATGTATTCCGAGAGCTGTCCTCCGTGCGTGAGAGGATAGAGGTCACCCAAGGCCGCATGCAATACTTGGAGCGCACCTCGGCCATGTCGCTCATCAATGTTAACCTTAGGCCCGTGTCCAGCCCGGAGCCGGTGGTGAAGCCAGGATGGAGCCTCCAGGAGAATATAAAGAGCGCCCTCCGGGGCCTCTCCTCGGTGGGGCAGGGACTCGCCTCGGCGGCCATCTGGCTGCTGCTGCTGTCACCGGTGTGGCTGCCCTTACTGCTAATCGTCTTCTTCCTGGGCCGCCGCTTGCGCAAGAAACTATAATAGGAGGTGGAAATTGATAGACTACAGCCGTTACAAGTACATCAAAGTGGACAAGGCGGATGGTATCTGTACCATCACCCTGAACCGTCCAGAGGCCCTCAATTCCTTTGGCCCCGTTCTTCACCCAGAGTTGGAGGATGTGTTTGAAGATGTGGCCAGAGACGAGGAGGCCAAGGTGGTGGTGCTGACCGGGGAAGGTAAGGCCTTCTCCGCCGGCGGCGACATCAAGGAAATGCAGAGGCGAATAGTTGACCCCACGGCCCCCCGGGTGGACATCCAGGGCGCTCGCCGCCTCATCTACAACCTGCTGGGAGTACAACAGCCAATCATAGCTGCCGTTAACGGCCACGCCGTGGGCCTAGGGGCCACGGTGGCTCTCTTCTGCGACATCGTCATAGCAGCCGATAGCGCCCGCATCGGTGACCCCCATGTTAGCGTGGGGCTGGTTGCCGGGGACGGCGGCGCCGTAATCTGGCCGCTCCTTATCGGCATCAACAAGGCCAAAGAGCTACTCATGACCGGCGACCTCCTAACCGCTGCTGAGGCGGAGCGCATCGGCCTGATCAACCATGTAGTACCGGCAGACCAGGTGATGCCTAAGTCAATGGAGCTGGCCAAACGGCTAGCGGGTGGCGCCAGCCAGGCCATACGCTGGACCAAGCTCTCGGTCAATAAAGTGCTACGGGAACGCGTGAACCTCGTCCTAGAGACCTCGCTTGGGGTGGAGTTCCTGTCCATGACTATGGATGACCATGCAGAGGCGGTGAACGCTTTCGTGGAGAAGCGTGCCCCGAATTTTAAGGGGAGTTAGCCCTCAACCTGTCCAGACGTAGTTCCCGCTTTATGCGGGATATGTCTTGGGAATCAGGCATAAAAGGGAAATCGCGAAAGGGCTGCCCCGGCCGGTAGCTACCAAAGGGCCTGGTGCAGCCCAGAGCCCCGTCCTCACCAGGACAGCCACCGGTGATGAAGGGCAGGCCGCTGCCTATAGCCCGGTCTGTTGCCTGAGCGCTTGCCCCTATGCCACTCATAAAACCCCTGGTGTTATATGTCAGATCCCCAGCACCTATCTGGCCGGTCTCCAGCAGATACCTGGCAAGTTGCAATCGCCGCCATCGCACCAGGCTGGGCCGCTGCCTGCGCCCCATGGCCGAGTCCGGCTCAGGGTAAAACGAGAACAGGTGCGCCCATACCTGCTGCCCTTTGAGCCGCATGAATAGCTCCACAAGTTCCCGGTCCGTCTCCCCGATACCCACAATGATGTGGCAGCTCACCGTCCACGGTCCGAATAGGTCCCGGGCGGCCTGGATCACCTCCCAGTAGCGTTCCCACCGGTGTGGCCCTCCGGCACCCCGGCCCTTAGTTCGGTGGAACACCCGGGCACTAGCGGCATCCAGTCCCACCCCTATACGTCCGACTCCGGCATCCTTGAGCTCCTCCAGCCCCCCTCTGGGTACCAGGGTGGGAGTGATGAGGGCAGAAAGGGGCAAGCCTGTGGCAGCGGTAATGTTCCGGCTAATCTTAACGGTGTCTCTATAGGCCCTAGGGTGGGTGACCATGGATAGACACACCCGCTTCAGACGCTCCCGGTGGCGGGCGATGCCCTCCATCAACGCGTCTGTCGACAGTAGAGGCCACTCTACCCTGATGAACGATTTATCCGCCGTCTCCCCAGGGCGACACTGGGCCAGGCCGCAAAAAGCACAGTTTGCCCGGCAGCCGCCACCGTAGGTGAGGAGGAGGTTGATGCAGGTAAGGCTCACATCCCGGTAGAAACGGCCGTGCCTGAACCCCAGTGCCATCGCGGCGGCAAGGCTGGTCTGCAGGTAGGCCGGGCTATCCCTCATATGGGAATTTATAGCAGGCAATGTGTCCAAACCCGTAACTTGTCCTCTCTTTACGGAATAGCCACCTGTCCCGAAATGTGTGCTGCTCTCTCCATAGCATAGGTAACAAACGGCGGGAAATCAAGCCTGTTTAGGTCGTTTAGGATTGATCCTCCTGCCCGCCCGCCGGCGGGCGGGCAGGAGGATGTACACAAATATACATTCACTGGCAATGCGGAAATCCAGGACAGGGCTGGTGTCAGGCCGAGTGAGGTCGCAGCAGCCATCGTAGCCAGTAATGGAAGTTGATGCCCAGCCCGAAGCCGATGGCCAGATCACCCGTATACAGTATCGCCAGGCCTATGAGCAGCACTACTGCCACCTCCCGTACCCTGGCCACCCTGCCCACCAGGAAGGAGTGCTGCACCTCCACAAAGCCCCGAAACACCGCCATCAGCACCAGCCCCCCGCCTCGTCACAGCCTGGCGGCCCGACCTTCAGGGGGTATGGTGTGCCCAGAGCGCAGGAAGCAAACTCCCTGGGCGCTGGCATTGGCAGCAGCCTCAAGGATGACATCGCTCACCTCTGCAACCGATAACTCCTGAAGACTGTGACCACCATTTAGCTCCGCCCTCACTGCATCCTCCACCACACCCCGCTCCACTGCCGACCACCGCAGCCGGGCCTCCAGCCGGTTCAGGGCAACGGCAGAGGCGAAGAAGTCCCCGCTGATAACCAGGTTTTTTATGACATTACCGGCCAAGGACAGGTGAACCGAAAGCAACCCCGCCTCCGTTTTACGCCGAGCTGTGCCCTCTGTGTCTCGAGGGGGTTGGCGCTGGTATACCCATTCCGATGAAAGGTAATTCTCACTCTCCAGCCTGGATATCCCCCACACCTCCCCCTCGTCAAAGGGCCGGGGAGACAGGGACACCCCGAAGGCGCGCTCAAAGCCTTCCTTGATGCGCCTCCGCAGCCAATCGATGGTTACGGGGCGGCCCAACTCACGGGACACGGTGGTCAGCCGGGCCTCCAGGGCGGAGACAGCCCTGTCAGACAGTTTCTCCACAGGTATATTGAGCAGGTTCAACATCAGTTGCAGATCCATGTCCGCCAGGAGGCTGCAGTGGAACAGTACCGCCCCGTCATCGTCCGCATGCGCCCCTAAGCCAGCGATTTTGCGTCCGTCCACCTCCAAGTCGTTCTTTCCCCGCAAAGTCACTTGGATGCCCAGCCCCTCAAGCCCAGACACTATGCCCCGTGACCAGGTTCTCACGGCCTCCCGCGGGCTAGAAGGGCCGCTGGAAGAGCCATCGGTAGGAGACAATGAAGCGACTACCGCCACACCAAGCTGGCCTGGGCCCATCATAATGGCGCCGCCGCCCGTAGGGCGGCGGCTTACCGCAATGCCCCGCCGCCTGCATTCCTCCATACGCACCTCGGCCTCCACATTCTGGAACCGGCCCACCAAGATGCACTCCGGGGCATATGTATAGAGGCGCAGAGTGGGGGGTGGCTTGTGAACACCGTGGTAGGCGGACATCAGCCACTCGTCAGCGGCCAGGCCGTAGCTGGCTGAAACGCCATCATCGGCGATATAGCGCCACTGCTCCACCTCTATGCTCCTCCCTGTATCTCCAGGGGCAGCATGGCACAGCAGGTCTCGCTGAAAATCGGCTGAAGCCCCTTGCGGCGAGCATAGCGGACGGTGCCCTGAGCCGGGTAGGCAATGCCATCCAACCCGGCGTTTACCGCCGCCCGGTCTATCCCTACCTTGACATCGCCCATAGGGCGGGTGCAGCCCAAGAGCACCGGGGTGGCGGGCAGGGCGGCCCTAGCGTGGCGGAAAAAGGCCTCCAACTCGCCCGTCGGCGGCGGCTCCACCCCTTCCATTGGGGTCCCATCCAGCGGTGTGATTACCACCAGCACCAGAGCAGCCACTGGGAACTCGGCCACCATATCCAGTGCAGCCTCCTCTCCCAACCAATGGCCGTAGTGCAGGCCAAGCACTATGTGTGGCATGGAGGGCACACCGTACTCCGATAACAGGGACAAGGAGCGCTGGTAGTCCTCCACGCCGGCCTCCAGGTGGTACACCTGTGAAATAGTATCCTCCGCTCCGATAACATCCAGTAAGGCACCATCCACCCCGGCCTCGGCCAGCGCCTGGGCCTGGGGTGCATCCACCAGCCCCGTGTGCACCAGCACTCTGAGACCCAGTTCGTTTTTTATACGAGATAGCTCCTCAGCCAGGGGGGTAAGGGGAACATCGCCGGCAGGCCCGGCTCCGCCGCTGACCAGCACCCCCTTGGCACCCTTGCGGGCCAACTGCTGGCAGGCAGCAAACAGTGAGGCCCCTTCCGGTAGCGGCCTCATGTGGCGCAATAGCTGCCCCTGGCAGTGGTCACAGCTCAGGGCACAGCTATTTCCTGTAACAGAGACAGCAGTGAACGCCGCCGGTGTGTGCTGGCGAAACTCCGGCGTCTGGTAACTCTTCAACCCCGGAGCGTAGAAGTAGATGGGTCTGGCCATTGCGCTACAGGCGTGGTTTGCAGATGACTTCTTTTACCCGCATCTTGAAGAAATCGGTGGCGTTGGCGGGTTGAAGCACTACCGCTGTATCCGCCCCCCTCCCAGTGCCGGCGATTACCACCACCTCTTCGTCGGTGCGCACCAGCCCGGAGTCAGCGCACATGGCGGCCATCTCGCACACCACCTTCATACCTTCTCCGAAAAGCCGCAGCGTGAGCGCCAGAATATCGTCCAGCATGTACGTATCGTGGTGCTTGCGCAAGGCACGCCCCACCCCACCAAATATATGAGTGGAGGTATGAATAATGGCCCCCCGCTGTTCCATAGCGGTACGGTTCTCCGGGGTCACCTCCTGTGTATTGGGCTCCTTGAACCCATGAGCATGAGTGACGGCTATTAGTTTGTAACCCCGAAAGGCTTCAGCGGCCATTGCACCACTATCGCCACGGGTGGTAGCCACTATTATGGTCTTGATGCCCAGCTCATCGGCCCTCTTTTTGGCCAGTTGCAGAGTATCCTCCGTATTATCCCGGCCTGGCCGGGGAAAATACACGGTGTTGGATTGAACGATCTCGGTGGTCACAATATTCCCCTTTCTATTTGCCTTCAGGCTGCACCCAGACATCGGTCGTTGCCCCGTACCCGCTGCCCCCCTTTAAAAGCTTAAGGGACAGTATAGCTTAGCAGAGGGTGAAAGGGAAGCAATGCATACACAATGCCCTAGTGACGGGCACATACGAACGCCTCATAATCCCCATGAAGGCCAATCCCTCTCGCTAGGTACGGTCTGACAGAGAGGAGGCGCCTAGAATTTTTTTTCCGGCTAACGCTGCTGGCACTTCACACAGTGTTCTGGGCCGCGTCGGTCAGCACTATATTATTCACGATCCTGTTTCTAGAACCGAATCTAAAACGTTTTTAGTCTCTAGCGTCCAGTACCCGGTCATGGGCGCGCTTCTACCTGTCCTGACCCCTGCCATGATGCTCAATTCTATCGTGGCTCTGGGGATCAGCATTGCCCTGACATTAAAGCTCCGGCAGGGCACGCTGGGCCTCCTTCGGTCCACGACTTGGAGTTGGGCGGCGGCGCTGAGTCTGATTCTGACAGTCACTGCCATGGTAATCGGCTTCACCATCATGGTACCGACCGATGCTCGCCTGAGGAAGCTACGGCAAAGCGTGGAGGGACACCCACCCATCCCCGAGGAGGCCCAGCAACTGGGGCAACTCAGCCACCGGATAAAGAAGATGAGCCAGACGGACTTCGTGCTCATACTCATCGCCATGGCCGCCACCCAGTACCTTTAGGCCCTCATCGGCATACGGCCCACAGGCCTGCGTCAGAGGTAGCCTTACCGCACTCCAACCATCCTCACCAAGCCGTTTCTCCAAGGTGTTCCCCTGTGTCTCCCTTATGCCTCTGGTTTGGGGTATAGCTCGGGGAAGGCAAGCTTGCGGCCCATCTCCGGCATGTGGTCAGGCCCCACCCAGCGGTGTCCCGGCCCGCCGCGCTGAAGCATAGGATGGTCAACCTCACGGTCCACCACCACATCCAGCACAGAGGTCTTGCCTGATTCTATGCAGCGGTTCAGTGCCGCCCTGATATCCCCAGGCTCCTCCACCCTCTCCACATGGCAGCCCATGGCAGCATATAGCTGGTCATAGCGGATAGGGGTGAGCATGCCCGGGTTGCCCCTCTGGCCGCCGGGGAAGACAAACTGGTCTCCGATGAAATAGTCTACCTCCCTGCTGAGCCATGAGGAGTTGTTGTTGACCATAAAGACAACAGGCAGGTTGTAGCGGACGGCGGTCTCCACATCAAAGCCGCCTATGCCCATGCCGCCATCGCCCATCATCACAAACACCTGCTTGCCGGGCCGGGCAAGCTGGGCACCCAGACCCATCCCCACCCCGTGGCCCACGGTTATCCACTCCCCAGTGTCCAAAACCGTGCCAGGCATTTTGGCCCGCACCCGCTCTGTGACGAAGGCGCTGCCCGTATAGGCGTCAAATATAGTGGTAGCATCATCGTCCAGCACATCCACTATGGCCTCAGCCAGGTAGGCAGGGTGAATAGGACGGCGGGCGCTCACCTTCTGGGCCGCCTGCGTCAGGCGCTCATTCTCCTGACGCTTCAGACCGGCGATGTTCTCCAGCCACTCCTGCCGGGAGGGCACCTCCTTTAGCTGGCGGGCCGCCGTAACCATCTGGCGCAGGACTCTCTTTGAGTTTCCCAGCATTGCCATCTCTGTAGGCACAATGCTCTCCACTTCCCGGCTGGTGGAGTGCACCTGAATGAAACGGGTGTTGCCACCCCACCGGCCAAAGTCTTCCAGGTACCCCAAGTTCAGGCCCACCAGCAGCACTACATCCGTGCTGCGCAACACCTGTCCTCGCACCCGGCCGGCGAAGGCCAGAGGATGATCCTCCGGAACGGAACCCCGTGCAAGCCGGCGGGTGATGACAGGCACATTAAGCGCCTCCGCTAACTCCCGCAGTTCGGCGCCGGCGTCCTCCCAGTACGCCTGCTCTCCGGCCACAATGGCCGGGCGCTCGGCCTTCAACAACATCTCCACCGCTTGAGCACAGGCATCGGGGTCACCAGCACCACCCACCATGGGGCTAGAGAGATAGCCCGGCAGGTAGCTCCGTTGCTCCTGGAGCCGTCGACGCCTTATTTGGACATTCTCCGGTATGTCCATCACCACAGGGCCTGGCGGGTAAGCCGTGGCCTCGGATATAGCTTTCTTGGTCAAGTAGGCCCCGAGGCGATCATCTACCACCCGCACGCTCCACCTGGTGAAGCGGCTGCACTCCTCGCTGGCCCATGAAGCGGCTGAAGCCCCCCGGAAATCAGTGAGGGTAGCGTGCTGGCCCACCAGGGCCAAAACGGGGCTCTTGGAGTAGTATGCCTGGGCGATGCCGTTGGAGGCATTGGCAAAACCGGGGCCGCCGAAGAAGAAACACACCCCCAGCCGCCGCCCCGCCCGGGCATAGGCATCGGCGGCAAAGGAGGCCGCCTGCTCATGCCTCACATGGACTATCTGGATACCCACCTCCGAGGCGGCAACCATCATGGGGAAGATACTTCCTCCCCCCACCCCAAATATATGCTCCACGCCTTCCTCTTTGAGCACCCGAGCCATGATCTGGGCGCAGCTAAGTGTCTCCTCCGGCATTCTGCCTCCTTCCGCTTTGGATGGGCTTCGGCTACGCCAGCCGCTCCCCCACTTTCAGTCCTGTTTCCTGTACCCACTGCCCGGCCGTTATCTTTGCCGCCCCTGCGGGCTGCACTCGCTTTATCAGAATAGCCCCGCCGGGACAGGAAACGGTGAAACTTTCCTCATCCACCGCCGTCACCGCACCGGGGAAGTCCCCTGCGGAGCCTCCTGGGAGGCTGACAGCGTCAAAGAGCTTTATCTTCTCCCCCCGCAGTGTGGTAAAGGCCCCCGGCTGCGGATTGGTGCCCCGGATTAGGTTGTAGACCTGGGCCATGGGACGGTACCAGTCCACCCGGGCGTGCTCCTCACCACAGGGAGGCTCGTAAGTCGCCTGGGAGTGGTCCTGCGCTACAGAGGGTGCCCTACCCTGCGCCACCAAGCCCACCGCTTCCACCATCGCCTCCACCCCCAGAGGGAAGAGTTTGTTGAAATACAGAGTGCCCATGGTATCGTCGGGGCCGATTTCAGCCTCTTTCTGGAGCAGGATGTTACCGGTGTCAATTCCTTCATCGGCCCAGAAAACAGTCAGGCCGGTGCGGACATCCCCATCGATTACGGCCCAGTGCATGGCGCTGGCCCCCCGGTGCCTGGGGAGCAGGGAAGGGTGGTACTGAATGCTGCCCAGCCGCGGGCAGCGCAGCACATTGCCAGGGACGATATCCGTGACGAAGGCCAGTACCCCTAGATCTGCGTTCAGGTTGCGAAACTGCTCATAGACCTCCGGATCCTTCATGCGGGCGGGCTGGAACAGGGGCAGACCACTTTTTTCAGCCACCTCTTTAAGCGGCCCAGCTGCTCCCGGTTGCTGGCCGGTAAACACGCCAACAACTTCATCCCCCCTTTTTATAAGGGCTTCCAGCACCTGAGCACCAAAAGCCGCCTGTCCGGTCAGAACCGTGCGCATGCTACCTCCCTGCTGCTCTAAATAACCTCGGCATCCCTCAACGCGGCAATATCATCCCAAGAGTAGCCGCAGATTTCGGTAAGCACCTCCTCGGTATCCTGACCGCACTCTGGGGCGGCGGTACGGATACCTCCCGGGGTCTCGCTAAAGGTTACAGGGACATTTATCATCTTTATGTCACCAATGGTGGGGTGGGAGAAGTCCACTATATAGTCATTGGCCACCACCTGCGGGTCATCGGGCAGGTCCGAAACCGAGTTCACCCTCTCGTAGATAAAGTCCGGGAACTCCTGTAAAACCGAAATCCACTCGTCGCAGGTTCTAGTGGCGAAAATCTTGTCCATAATAGAAATCATCTCACCCCGGTTCTCCCGGCGTTTGTCCGCCGTCTCAAACAGCGGGTTGTTCTCCATCTCGGCGCGCCCGATTGCCTGGCAGAAATTGCCCCAGTGCCGGTCCTGCTGCAACAAGGACAGGAAAAGCCACTTGCCGTCCTGGCACCGATAGAAGTTCATCATGGGATTGGCCGCCTTATGCTGCTGGAAGCGGGGCAGCTTCTTGCCCAACAGCAAGTATGCATGGATGTAGAGGGACTGGAGCCACATCATGCTGCTCATGTGGGAGCAGTCCACCTTCTGGCCCACCCCCAGCCGCTCCCGGGCAACTATAGCACCCATGACCCCGTAGGCCAGCATAATGGCCCCCATCTGGTCGGCGATGCCGCCCTGGCAGTAGCGGGGCTCCTCGGACTCCAGTGAGCCGAAGAGCTCCAAGAACCCTGTGCGGGCCATACCCACGGGGTCCAGGGAGGGACGGTGGCTCTCGGGTCCCTCGGATCCATAGCCACTAGCGCTGGCATAAATTATTTTTGGGTTGTAATTTACCAGGGTGTCATATCCCATCCCCAACCTCTCCGGCACTCCTTGGCGGAAGTTCTGCACGAAGACATCCGATTGCTCCACCAGGCGATATAATACCGCCTTTGCCTGAGGGTTCTTCATATCAATGGCCACGCTCTTCTTGTTACGGTTGTTGACCTCGAAATTATAGCTCTTGCCACCCGGAAGTGTGGCATTGATTCCTGCTATCCCGGAGATCCCCCGCACCGGATCTCCCACACCTAGCTCTTCAATCTTTATTACCTCTGCCCCCATATCGCCCAGCATAGCAGATGCTACCGGCCCCTGCTGAAAGATGGTCCAGTCCACCACTCTAAGTCCATCCAGGGGCATTGCCATAGACAACCTCCAACATCGTATTTTGGCCGATTAGCACCCAAGGTAAAACAAAACGGGAGTTTTAGCAACCTATCCCCCCCAAACCCCCACCGAGGTCAGTGCAAGCCTTGCCCACACCTTGCCCCCAAAAGGGCCTCTGTGCTATCGTTTCCTGGTATGAGCACAGGCGTGTTCGGCTTCACCGAAGCAAAGGAGATGTGCCAACGGGAGATGCGCAGCTTCCTGACCCGCGAAATTGCCCCCAGCGCCAACTCCCGTGCCAAGCTGGGCTATCTGCCACAGGAGATATGGGGCAAGTGGTGCCAGTTCGGCGTCGCCCGCCTCAACCTACCCGAGGAGGGGGGCAGCCACCATGATTGAAGCTGCGAGGCTGCTATGCTACCACACGCTGTATTCTAAAGACCAGCGCCACACCCACGCCAAGGAGTCGGACTTGGCCAAACTCCTCGCAGCCCGATCAGCGGTTGATTCCATTCACAACTGCCTTCTAATTCACGGCCAAGTAGGCTATATTACGGAGCTACCACTTGAGCAAAGGCTACGTAAATTCGTTGGGCTGAGTATCGGCGATGGGGCCACCGACATCATGAAGCTTATAGTCAGCCGGGAACTCTTGGGCCGGGAGTCCCTATCCTATTAAGGAGACCATGACCTACGAGTTGCCACCCATGCGTCCCCCCAGCGAAGCATACTCACTCCTTCTCAGAGTACACCGGGGCTGCCCGTGGAACCGGTGTGCCTTCTGCGATGCCTACAAAAACCTGAAGTTTGACAGGTCCTCCATCCGGCCGGTAGAGGACATCAAGCGGGACATCCTGGCCGCCCACCAGCTTATGGAACAGACTATGGATGCGTCCCGAGAGCTGGGAGACGGCGAGGTGATTACGGATAGGGTCCGGGGCTACATGTTCCAGCGGTATTTCCTTGATATCGGCCTCTTCCCGTGGCTGCTGCGCTACGGCCAGCCCCAGACCGCCTTCTTAGGAGACTCCGATGCCATCATCCTCAAAACCGGGGACATGGTGAAGATACTAGAGTTCCTGCACAAGATCTTCCCCAGCCTGGAGCGGGTTACATCCTACGGGCGTGCGCGCACCATCGCCACCAGAGCCGCCGGCCACATGGAGGCCTTGGCCCATGCCGGCCTCAACCGCATTCATATAGGACTGGAGACCGGGGATGACGAGCTACTCAATTTCGTGGAGAAGGGGGCCACCGCCGCACAGATGGTTGAGGCCGGCAGCCGGGTGAAAAGGGCCGGTATCTCCCTCTCCATGTACGTAATGCCCGGCCTAGGGGGCGTCTCCCGCTCCCGCCAGCACGCACTGAATACGGCGGCGGTGCTCAACCAGGTTGACCCGGACTTCATCCGCTTCCGCTCTTTCGTGCCCCGCCAGGGCACGCCCCTCTATCAGCAGTATGAGCACGGCGAGCTGGTCCTGCTGCCCCCACATGGTTATGTAAACGAAATCAAGCTCCTTGTTGAGACTTTAGAGGTGACAGGACGGGTGGCCTTTGACCATATGGTCAACCCCACCTTCAAGCAGGACAACCACCTGGTACCACTCCTGCACCCGGATAACGAGGGCTACAAGTTCCCAGAAAGGAAGGGGGAGGTGCTCACCGCCCTGGAACGGGGTCTGG
>JASLXN010000230.1 GCA_030740315.1 Dehalococcoidia bacterium
TCCGCAGGGACGGATGCCTCACTGGAATGGGCGGTACAGCCTGTGCTCCTGCCCGTGGGCTGCCTCCCGCCTCTGGCGGAGGCCGTTCGCCAGGAGGCCTATGTGCCGGTAATAGCCGTAGGCCGCATAAATCACCCCAGCATCGCTGAGGCTGCCCTCCAGGAGGGCAAGGCCGACCTCATAGCCTTGGGCCGCCCTTTGCTCTCCGATCCTGACTACCCTAATAAAGCCCAGGAGGGGCGGTGGAATGAGATACGGAAGTGCATCGCCTGTAATAGCTGCCGCCGTGACCCGTGGCCCCGGGAACTGCCCATCTGTTGCTTGCTCAACCCCGAGACTGGCAATGAGGGGGTGGAGGAGAAGAAGGCCGCCAGACCCAGGAAAGTATTGGTGGTGGGGGCCGGTCCCGCCGGTCTGGAGGCGGCGCGGGTGGCCGCCCTCTGTGGGCACCAGGTGACATTGTGGGAGGAGGCGTCGCGGCCTGGGGGACGCTGGTCATGGCTGCAAAGGGGTTATATCGGTGAACGGATGAAGGAGTTTAAAAACCTGGGCGTCACCGTGGAGTTGGGGAAGGAGGTCTCCTCCCGGGCGGCTAATGAACTGGGGCCTGAAATCATACTTGTCACCCCACGGGCCAAAACGTTGCGCCCGGACATCCCTGGCTGCGATGGAGACCAGTGCCTCATGGCGGCGGACTTGCTGGATCGGAAGCGCGAGGTCTCCGGGCGGGTAGTGGTGCTGGGGACGGCCAACACCGGCTATGAGGTGACACACCTGCTCTCCCGGCAGGGCGTGCCGGTGACCATGCTGGGCGAGCAGACTGCCGGCAGTGGGGTGGAGCCAACTGCCGGCAAGGTGCTGGCACAGCAGTTCGAAGAGAAAAGAGTGAAGGTCTTCAGCGGTGTTCAGGTCACCGCCATTGAGACCGGGACGGTCAGATTCCAGCACAAAGACGGGAGTCCTGGAACGGTGGAGGCGGACTGGGTGGTGCTGGCGATGGAGGAGCAGGCGGTTGAAGAGGTGCCCCCTGCGCTAGCCTCCCTGGGAGTGAAGGTACACGGGCTTCCCTTCTGCGGTCAGCCCCGGCAGGCGCTGCGGGCGGGAAAGGAAGGGGCAGAGGTGGCCCGCAAAATATGAACCCCTCCTATCCGGGATTAAAAGGCAAGGGATTTAAAAGCCAAACTATCTGAGATGCCTGTAATGCTGGAAAGAGCCAGCAAGGGAGACTCGGAAAAAGAGATACTGAGAATCGGTATGATAGCCGAGCTGGACGCCGTTAGCCTCTACGAGCGACCGGACGCCATGTCCGAAAACCGACACCTCAAGCGGGTGTTGCTGGATATTGCCAGCGAGGAGAAGACCGAGGTCGGGGAGTTCTAGGCCCTGCTGATGATGTAATATAGCAAGCAGGAGCGGGAACTGGAAGAAGGCCGCAAAAGGGTTGCCGAGCTGAAGCCATAGCGCCGGTATAGGGAGTCTGGGCACTCCTTGTCGAATAACGAGCTTATCTTAGGCCCTGCCCCCCCCGAACGAAGTATTGGGAGTCCGCAGGGCGGATCCTCAGAGGACTGCCCTCGGCGGGCATTAACCACCAAGCCCCCATCGCCAGCCTTGACGGGCCTGTCCAGCGATAATATACTTAGAAATACTAATAGTTTGATATGCGTTCTAAAGTTGCTTCAAAGACCACCGGAGTATCACTGACCCAGGAGTGCGCGCAGAGCCTGCTCAATACCCTGCCCCGGCTGCGCCGGCTCCTGCTGGAGCTCTTCCCCACTTCTTTATGGACCACATCTATAGCGGGGACTGCCTGTCAAGCCACCTCTCCAAACGGCTCAGGGTGTCTATGCCCACGATCACCAGTGTGGTGGACGGGCTGGTGGCCCGGGGCCTGGTGGAGCGTGGGCCGGAGGCATCGGACCGTCCCCGAGTGAAGTTTGACCTCACCCCGGCGGGGCACCGCCTCTATGGTTATTATCGGAAGACAGTGGAGCGCCGGCTTTCCCAAGCCCTTGCCTGGCTGACCGAGGAGCAGCAGCGGCGACTTCTCCTGTCCCTGAATGACCCGGAGGGAGTCCTGGATACAGCACGCGATTAGAATCCGGATACACCGAGCAGTTTGGATACAATGCGTAATAAGGAGCAGCGAGTATGAAGTCACCCGGCACACAGCCCTCGGAAGGGCTGCAAAGCCTGTCCACCCTACCCAGGTCCAGGCTAATAGTAACCGTCATCGGGGTGCTGCTGGGGTTGCTGCTGGCGGCGCTGGACCAGACCATCGTGGCCACCGCTTTGCCGCGTGTGGTCTCCGACCTGGGTGGGTTTGACCGCTTCGCCTGGGTGTTTACCGCCTATATG
>JASLXN010000231.1 GCA_030740315.1 Dehalococcoidia bacterium
TCGCCGCCGTGGGAGTCGTTGATGACGATGGCGGGCAGATCCTCCACCTCTAGGCGGCGTATGGCCTCCGGGCCCAGTTCCGGGTAGACCACTACTTCGGCGCTCTTGATGCGCTTGGAGATTAACGCCCCCGCCCCACCGATGGCCGCCATGTAGACCGCCCCGTGCTCCCGTATGGCCTCCTTCACCGCATGACTGCGGAACCCCTTACCCAGCATGGCACGCACCCCAGCGGCCAGCATCCTGGGGGTGTAGCGGTCCATACGGCCGCTGGTGGTGGGCCCAGCAGCGCCTATTACACCGCCCGGTGGGGCCGGGGAGGGTCCCATGTAGTATATGGTAATACCCTGTATGTCCAGAGGAAGCGGATCGCCCGCATCCAGGGTCTCTATCAGCTTCTTATGGGCAGCATCCCGGGCCGTATAGATCACCCCGCTTAGCATCACGCTGTCCCCTGCCTTCAAGCTGGAAACGGCATCCCGAGTGAGGGGAGAGGTGAGCCTGACTACTTCCACCCCAGCCTCCTTTTAAGTGTGCGCCGGCGCAGCCCCTCAATAGCCTCGGTCTGGTTAATTTCCTTGGGGCACACCTCCACACAGTTGAACACCGTATGGCAACGCCACAGCCCCTCCTCGGAGTCGGTGGCTTTCAGCCTCTCCATCCCACCCTGGTCACGGGAGTCCACCGAAAACCGGTGGGCCTTCACCAGGGCCGCCGGGCCTAAATACTCGGGGTCGCCCCACACCACGGGGCAGGCGGAGTAGCAGGCGGCACACCAGATGCAGTCGGTCACACTATCTAACTTTTTACGCTCCCTGGGGCTCTGCAGATACTCCTTCTCCGGTGGTGTTTTGTGGGTTATCAGGTAGGGTTGTACCTCATCCATCTTCTGGTAGAAGGAGGCCATCTCCACAACCAGGTCTTTGATGAGGGGCAGGTAGGGCAGGGGGGACACCTGCGCCTCGGTGGCCTTGAGGTTAACTATCTGGGTCTGGCAGGCGAGGCGGTTGCTGCCGTTAATGTGCATGGCGCAAGAGCCGCACACCGCACCGCGACAGGCATAGCGGAACGCCAAAGAGGGGTCTTTTTCCTCCAACACGTAGAACAGGGCCTCTAACACCGTCATGCCCTCCCTGAGGGGCACGGTGAAGGAGTCATAGCGATGGGTGGTGTCCATATCAGGGTCAAAGCGGAATACTTTGAGGGTGAACTGGCTTTCGGGCATCAGTATTTCCTCGCTTCCGGTTGCCATTTGGTGACGGTGACCGGGGAAAAGCTCAACTGGGGCCCTTCCGGGGTGTAACGGGCCAGGGTGTGCTTCATCCAGCCCTGGTCATCCCGTGTCTCAAAGTCCCGCCGGTAGTGAGAGCCCCGTGACTCCTCCCGCACCACGGCCCCGCGGGCGATAACCTCAGCCACCAGCAGCAGGCCCCTCAGGTCATAAGTGCGCAACAGATCCAAGTTGAAACGTTTTCCTCCGTAGAGGGGGCGGGTGCGTGCCAGGCGCTGCTGAAGCTCTACCAGCCTAGCTGCAGCCTCTTCCGTCTCGTCTCGGCGGCGGAAGATGCCTACCTTCTCCATCATCACCTCGCCCATCTCCTGCCGGATAAGGCGGGGATCCTCCTCCCCTTTCCCAGCAATAAGCTCTTCCAGGCACTGGGTGGAGGCACCCAGGGCAGCCTCCACCCGAGCGGGGTCGGCGGCCCCGTTGCCGACCACCCACTCCGACACCCTGACACCAGCCCGCTGGCCAAAGACCACCGTTTCCAGCAGAGAGTTGCCTCCTAACCGGTTGGCCCCATGGACGCTTACACAGGCACACTCCCCAGCGGCAAAGAGGCCTGTGAGAGGCGTCTGTCCCCAGGAATCGGTCCCGATACCACCCATGGTATAGTGCTGTGCGGGGAGCACGGGGATGGGCTGCTTTACGGGGTCAAGCCCTGCAAAGTGCATGGCGATGTCCCGTATTCCAGGCAGCCGTTCCAGAATCATCTCCTGGCCCAGATGCCGGAGGTCTAGGTGGATGTAAACATCCTCGAAGCCTCTTCCCTGTGCAATTTCAGTCTGTATGGAGCGGGAGACGATATCCCTCGGAGCCAGTTCCATGGCGGTGGGGGCGTAGTCCTTCATAAAGCGCTCACCCTTGCTGTTGAACAGGTAACCCCCTTCACCCCGGGCACCCTCAGTGATGAGTATGTTGGTAGGGTAGAGGCAGGTGGGATGGAACTGGACGAACTCCATATCCTTGAGAGGTACTCCAGCATAGTAGGCCACCGCCATGCCACTGCCGCTGTTGATGAGGGTGTTGGTGGAGCGAGCGAACACCTGGCCATAGCC
>JASLXN010000232.1 GCA_030740315.1 Dehalococcoidia bacterium
ACCCCCCCACCCCCCACCCCCCCCCCCCCCCCCCCCCCCCCCCCCCCCCCCCCCCCCCCCCCCCCCCCCCATGACATCTATTTCAGAAAGCATTGCCAGCGCAGTCATCCGGGGGGATGCCTCAGCCACGGTCCGGCTGAGCCAGCAGGCCTTGGACCAAGGGGTGTCCGCTCATGACATTTTCCAGGGCACCCTTATCCCCGCCATGACCACCGTGGGTGAGAGGATGCAGACCGGGGAATACTATATCCCGGAGGTGCTCCTCTCGGCCAAGGCCATGAAGGGGGCAGCAGAACTACTGAAGCCCCTCCTGGCCCAGGGAGGCACCCGCGAGCCTGTGGCGCGGGTGGTGCTGGGCACGGTAAAAGGGGACCTTCACGACATTGGCAAGAACCTGGTAGCGACCATGCTCGAGGGGGCCGGGTTTGAGGTGTTTGATCTGGGCACCAGCGTGCCCGCCGAAAGGTTTGTCCTGGCGGCCCAACAGCGGGGTGCCCGAATTGTGGGACTCTCCGCCCTGCTCACCACCACCATGGTCAACATGAAGGAGGTAATCAGCTGCATGGATGAGGCCGGGTGCAGGGAGGCAGTAAAAGTTATAGTGGGCGGCGCCCCCATGACGCAGCGTTTCGCAGATGAAATCGGTGCCGATGGGTACTCCACCAACGCCGCCGGTGCCGCCGAGTTGGCCCGCAAGCTGTTGGATCTGGGTTAAAGGTAAGGGGGACGAGATGGCAACCACCGATGGTCCCAACTTTGAAAGGGTTAGGCAAGCCCTGCTGTTGAAGGGGGAGCCGGACAGAGTGCCCCTGCTGGAGTTGGCGGTGGACAAGGATGTGAAAAGGGCCTTCTTGGGAGGAGGCAGGCGCGGCCTGGAGGGGGAGGTGGAGTTCTGGGTGAGGGCCGGTTACGACCATGTCCCCATCTCCCAGGGGATAAGTATGGTAATAGCCGGCAACGCCGCCCCACGGGACGCCGCCGGTGCCGCCTTCAGCGGCGTCATGCAGCCCCAAGAGGCCAGGTACAGCCTCTACCAGAATGCAGACCGACGGCGGCGCTGGATGGAGGAGGGCCGCGGTGTCATCACCTCCATGGATGATTTCCACCGTTTCCCCTGGCCCGGACCCGATGATATTGATACCTCCACGGTGGATGCCGTCGGCAGACTGCTGCCAGAGGGCATGAAAATCATCGTAATAGTAGGCATCGCTTTTGCCGAGGTGTCCTCTTTGATGGGCACAGAGAGCTTCTTCATGTCCATCTACGAAGATCCTGAGCTGGTAGCCGCTCTGTTTGAGAAGATTAGCCTGTTAGAGTACGAGACCGTCAGGAAGGTGGTGGGGCACCCCTCGGTGGGGGCGGTGTGGCTGGCGGGGGACATAGCTTACAGCAACGGCCTACTGGTCTCGCCAAAAGTGCTCCGCCAGTTCGTCTTCCCTCTGATAAAGAGCCAGGCGGAGCTGTGTCACGAGCACGACCTGCCCTGCCTGCTGCACTCGGACGGCGATGTCTCCGAGGTTATCCAGGACATCATAGACTCCGGCATCAACGGCTTTCACCCCATTGAGCCCAAGGCCATGGACATCGCCGACATAAAGAAGAGACACGGCGACAGGCTATGCCTGTGCGGAAACATAGACCTGGGCTACACGCTCACCCTGGGCACCCCGGAGGAGGTGGCGGCGGAGGTAAAGCAGAGGCTGCGGGATGTGGCCCCCGGCGGCGGCTACTGTGTCGGCTCTAGCAACTCCGTTACCGAGTATGTTCCCCTGGCCAACTTCAACGCCATGAGGGAAACGGTGCTGAGCTTCGGGAGCTACCCCATCTCCGTGTAGCCTGAGGGCCTGCAACCAACCGTCTGGTAGAGGTTATTTATTTATCGGTATTCCGAAAGGGCAGAACCCCTTTGGCGGGGGTGTGGGAGTGCCCCAACACAGATATAACACTGGGGGGGAGGGCGGGAAGAAAAAGGCTTGTATTACGCAAGACAAGCAACCCTCTTTGTACCTAGTGGCAGAACTTGCGCTGCACTGACGGTGTGGGTAACTCTTTGGTGCATTGATGTGTCCCGCGATTACCGTCCATCTACTGAAGACGCGGGTTAAGATGGACTGGTTTTTGGAGGGCACATCAGGTGGGCTTATCAGCTATAGATCTACTACCAAGGTCTTAGACCAGCAGTCTGTTCTCCGGCAATGCGGCCGAAGGCCAAGGCTTCCGGTATGTTAGAGCCGCCTTCGTATAGGGGAAAGAAGAATGAACCTAGTTCGCCTGCAGCATATAGCCTGGGAATAGGTTTATCGTTTTGGTCAAGCACTTGAGCCCGCG
>JASLXN010000233.1 GCA_030740315.1 Dehalococcoidia bacterium
CATGAGGCTGCCAGCGGGGAAGACCGCATCCACCCCGTTCTCTTTTAGGGCCGGTATGTCCTCCCACGGCACTACACCACCCAAGATAAACAGTACATCGTTGAGCTGAGCCTCCTTGAGTTTCTGGGCAAGCTCCGGGGCGTGTTTCAAGTGCTCCCCGCACAGACAACTCAGCCCCACCACATCCACATCTTCCTGAATGGCTGACTGGATGATGGACTCGGAGGTCTGATAGGCTCCCAGGTAGACCACCTCCATGCCCCCCTCCCGTAGCAGGGCGGTGACCGCCTTGGCGCCGCGGTCGTGCCCGTCCAGGCCGATTTTGGAAATGAGGACCCGTATCTTTCGTTCGTCCATGGCTCAGTCTTTGAAAAACGGCGACTGCACGACTTCCAGAGGGTCATAGCTCATACCATAGGCCTGGCGGATGGTGCCGATAACCTCAGCCATGGAGGCGTCAGCCTTTACGGCATCCAGCACGAACGGTATCAGGTTCTCCTTCTCCCCCATTTCGGCATGGCGGCGCAGCTCCTCTACGGCCTTGCGAAGCCGTGTCTGGTCCCTGGTCTCTTTCAGTTCCCGCAGCCGGCGCACCATCTCCTCCTCGGTGTCGGTGGCAATGCGCAGCACACCGCCGGGGGTCTCCGTATCCGGGGGCTGGACGAAGGCGTTAACACCCACCACCGTCTTCTCCCCGGATTCGACCTCCTGCTGGTACTTGAGGGCAGCCTTATCAATCTCCCGGTCAAACCAGGCGCTCTTGGAGGCGGCGATGGCCCCACCCATCCCATCAATCTCCTCCAGAAGGCGCTCCGCCTCCTCCTCCACCTGCCGGGTAAGGCTCTCCACATAGTAGCTGCCGCCCAGAGGGTCGGCCACGTTGGCCACACCGGTCTCAAAGGCCAGCATTTGCTGGGTGCGCAGCGCCAGCCGGTTGGAGGTCTCGGTGGGTAGGCAGATGGGCTCATCGTAGGAGCAGCAGTGGAGGGACTGGGCACCCCCCAGCACCGCTGCCAGGGCCTGGTAGGCGACGCGGATGGCGTTGTTCAGGGGCTGCTGGGGCACCAGGGAGCAGCCGGCGGTGTGGACACCGAACCGGAAGCGCCACGAGCGGGGGTCTTTAGCGCCGAAGCGCTCCTTCATAATCCTGGCCCACAGCTTGCGGGCCGCCCGCAGCTTGGCTATCTCTTCAAAGAAGTCCACATGGGACGAGCAGTAAAAGGCCATGCGAGGGGCGAAGTCATCCACCGAAAGCCCGCGTTTCATGGTCTCCTCTATATAGGAGGAGGCCATGGACAGTCCGAAGGCTATTTCCTGGGGAGCATTGATGCCTGTCTCCCGGAGGTCGTACAGGTTAATGTTAATGGTGTTCCACGAGGGCATGTTCCGAGTGCAGTACTCTATGATATCCACCGACATCTTGACGCTCAGGTCAACGGGGGTGCTGATGCCGTAGCCGCAGTAGCGCATATGCAGGCTGTCGTTGTGCATGGTGCCACGCAGCTTAGAGGGGTCCACTCCCTGCTTATGGGCCACGGCGATGTACTGGGACAGGGTCACGGCACAGGACAGGCTCGATTCGGCAAAGGATATGGTTATTTTGTCCAGTGGGATGTCCTGTAGCAAGGTGTCCATATCCCTGAAAGTGTTGATAGGGGCACCCTGCACGCCCACCTCCCCACGGGCCTTAGGGTGGTCGGCATCCAGCCCCATCTGCACCGGTAGGTCAAAGATGACGCTGAGTCCGCTAGCACCTTCGTCTATATGAAAACGCAGGCGGCGGTTGCTCTCTTCGGGAAGGCCGAAACCGGACACCTCCCGCCGGGTCCAGTATCTACCACGGTACATGTCCTTGTGAATTCCTCTAGTAAGCGGGTATTCGCCGGGGTTTCCCACATCCTTCCCGTAGTCAACCCTCGCCACATCCGGAGGCCCGTAGAACTCCTTCAACGGAAGCCCGGACCAGGTGGAAGGACGCTTGGGTTTTTCCCTATAGGCCTGTTCTAGCTTATCTACCTCAGTAGCCATAACACTCTCCCTTCCGTAGTTGCATCCATTTTGTCCTGGATTTCCCCTATCAACTCGCAATGAGGCAACCTCGTGTTTCATCGCTCCTGGCACCGATGATATTCCCATGCCACGTAACCGTCAAGTCAGTTCAGAGCACCACAGGCCACCGGTCCCGCGTCCGAGGTGATCCTGGCGCTGTGGAACTCCAGCCTCAGCCGTCTATCGAATTGAAGCTTCAGTGCCTCC
>JASLXN010000234.1 GCA_030740315.1 Dehalococcoidia bacterium
TTGAGCAGCTTGAAAAGGAATACGCCGATGTCAAATACGAAGAGCCCATGGAACTGTCGCCAGGCGAAGCTGTAGAGATGGCTGAGGAGTTCTTGAAGCAGAACAAGGGCGAATAGCTTTACAACTTCTGTGCCCGTCCATCTACACCCGGGCAGCGCCGCGCCCCCTTACTGAAGCTATGATATGAAGTGATGATGCACCCTGCGGGTACGCTTGCGCTTAGTGGTCCTTGGGTTCCAGCTTCCTAAAGGCCAGCAGCAACAGGACGATAGCAACAAATATTATTATGAGGAAGGCAGGCCATGGCTCCACCTCTATCTTCTGCAGGAAAGGAGACCAGCGCTGCACTTCCTCCTCCGCCAACAAAAATGGCTGCCAGGAAGGCTGCAATCTCTTGTGAAAGCCGTTGCTGCCCAGGGAGTAAAGAAGGCCAAGGAAAAGGGCTAAGGCCAGCCAAAGTCCCCACTGATTCGCTTTAGCGGTCATCGCCTACCCCTGTTTTCTTGCCGGTAAGACGGTCAATCATCTGAAACGCCGGCTGTAACGGCTCGAAGTAGGGGATATACTTATGTGCTAAGAATACCCCTACTAAAGCGACGGCCCCAATAAGTTCTGTAATCACGCTGGGATATAGCAATAACATGCCTCCCCCCAGCATCAGAAAACGCTCCATGACGTTAGTACACCTCAGCAGCCAGCCGGCACCCCCGGCGCTGATGGCAAATACCCCAATAAGACCCGTAACGGCAACTCTTACCACTTCAAGAACAGGTGCTTGGCCCAATAAGGCTACTTCATAGACAAAGAAGAACGGGATGAAATACAAGGGTATGGCTATCTTCATGGCGCTCCACGCCGTGCGCATCATGTTGGAGCCGGCGATTCCGGCAGCGGCATAGGCGGTAACCGCCACTGGTGGGGTTACTCCGGAGACCAATGCCCAGAACAGGGCGAAGAAATGGGCCGCAATGGGTGGGGCACCCAGGTCAACGAGCGCTGGGATGGCAAACATATAGAGAGTGATATAGGCCGCAGTGAACGGTATGCCCATGCCGATGACGAGGGCCACCACGGCCGCGATGACCAGTGCCACGAACAGGTTGCCGCCGGACCAACTTACAATCAATTCGCTTATCCTGACACCCAGTCCCGACGCCCAAAAGGTGCCGATGATGAGCCCCACCGTGCCCACCGCAATTCCGATGGTCACCGCCATCCGCCCACCCTCTTCTAGGGCCAGCAAGAGGTTCCGGGGGCTGGGTGGGGCTTCAGGGGGGACGAAAACGAGTAGGGACCGGGCCCTCTCAGTATGTCTGCATACCCAGCGGATTATGCCTGCCACTACCAGCACCAAGAGGATCAGGAGGAAAATGGACCACATCACGGCCCGGGCTATGCTAAAGCCCTGAAGCAAGAACCAGATAAGGGTAGTCAAGGGCATCAGGAACAGCCAACTTTTGGCCAGCACCGGCAGCAGCTTTGGAATCTGGGAGGGGGCCATTCCCACCAATCCGTCCCGCTTTGCCTGGAAGTGAACGGCACCGAAGGTGCCGCCATAGAAGAGGAGGGTGGGCACTATGGCCGCCGCCATCACCTCCAGGTAAGAAATGCCCAGGAAGTCCGCCATGAGGAACGCGGCTAGGCCCATCACAGGGGGGGTTATGAGGCCGCCACTGGAGGCCACCGCCTCCACCGCTCCAGCAAAGTGAGGCTTATACCCGGTGGCCTTCATGGTAGGGATGGTCCAACTACCCGAGGATACCACATTGCTCACCGAACTCCCCTGGATGGTGCCGAAAAAGGCGCTGGCAATCACCGCCACCTTGGCCGGCCCCCCAGTGAACTTCCCCGCTATTGCTGTAGCCAGGTCCCGTACTATTCCCAGCACGCCGGTGTACTTCCAAATGCCCACCAGGACGAAGAACAGGATGATGAAATAGCTGACAATCTTGGTGGGGATATTCCACAGCCCCCACTCCTGTAAATAAAGGAACTCCACCGTGGTACGCCACGAGATGGGGGGGCCGTAAAAGGGCACCCATTCCGGGAATTTGTCGGACACCAGTCCCTGGAAGATTAGGAAGATTGCCACCAGGCAAAGGGGTAGGCCCAGGCAGCGACGGGTGAGCTCCAGCAGGATGATGATGGTCACCGTGCCGGCGAAGATATCAAAGCTATCGGCATTGCCGTAGCGTATCAGGATATAGTCCTCATAGGTCACATAGAAGCGAACAGTG
>JASLXN010000235.1 GCA_030740315.1 Dehalococcoidia bacterium
GTACGACTACTTAGACGGACTTGCTACCGCCCACAGTTGTATGCACATACGGCAGACTTACCATAGCTGGATTAAACACCACCCGGTATCTTACAGCTATTATATGTATATGCCGGGGCAGGTACACACCCCTCAGGCGGAGGAATGTCTGCGTCGAGAGATAGAGGATTTCAAGTGCTCCGTGGAGGAGTGGGTGGACAAGGATGTATCCGAGGATGCTCTGAAGGACGCCATTCAGGTGTACGGCAGGCACCGGCAGTTGATAGGCGAGCTATATCGGAGGCGGAAAGGCGCTGAGCCCTTTTTTTCAGGCGCAGAAGCCCTGAGCGTGGTGTTGTCCTCCCAGGTGATGGACAAGAGGGAGCACAACCAGTGGCTGGAGGAGCTACTGTCAAAACCAACTTCTGGGGCCGGGGCTTCCCTGAGGCTTATGATGCTGGGCAGCGTCATTGATGATGTGGCGATGGTGGAGCTTATTGAGTCCATGGGGGCCATGGTGGTCACCGATGATAGCTGCACTGGCACCCGCTATTTCTGGGGCGATACTCCGTTGCAGACAGACCCCTATACGCACATGGCCAAGTTCCAACTCCGCAAGCCCCCCTGCCCGATAAAGGACATGGAGGAGCGGCGGCGGCCGGCCCATGTGCTGTCCCTGGCTCAGGAGTACGGGGTGCACGGGGCTATCTTCGTCCAAGAGAAGTTCTGCGACCCCCACGCCTCCGATTTTCCCACACTGCGGGTCGCACTGGAGCAGGTGGGCATTCCCTCTTTAAAGCTGGAGGTGGATGTGACCACCCCGCTGGGGCAGTTACGTACCCGCATAGAGGCGTTTATGGAGATGCTTCAGGTAGAAGTGTAGGGAGGCAAAATGCTTAGGACAGAGTATCCCACCAGGCCACTGGAATGCTGGCCCAAGATGAAAGAGTTACGGCGCACCCTGTTCAGAGAGTACTGGGAGAACCAGGACGAGGGGAATCCACTTATGCTCGGGGGGTATGGCAATCTCTCTTCTTTGCCGTCAGGTGTGGACGGCCGTGGCGCCGGCTTGGGCATCTACTATGCCCGTGTGATGCGGGACAGAGACCTCCTACTTAAGTGTCATCAGACTATGGATGAGATGGGCTACGGGCCCGAAATCTGTGCCACCCTAAGGGTTAACCTGGCGTCCATGTTCATGGGATTTCAGATGCGAAGCCCCAAAGGGAAACTGTACAAGCCCGATTTCATCATCGAGTTCCATATATGTGACTCCCAGAGTAAGTCCACGCAAATAGCCTGGGAGCACTACAAGATACCGTACTTTGTGCTGGAGATTCCCCTGTTCCCGCCGGAGCGGATTGAGACGGGTAAGGATTATATGGTAGCCCAGATGGATGAATGCATTCGGTGGATGGAGAAGGTTGCCGGAAAGAAGTACGACGACGAGAAACTTGTGGAGTCGGTCTATAACGAGTGGGACGGGAGGGTGATGTGGTCGCGTGTGGCGGAGTTCCAGAAGGCCATTCCAGCCCCATTAGACCAGAAAATGTTCAACTCCTTTGCTACCCTGATGATGTGGGGGCCCCACCAGCAGCCGGTGGCAGATGTGCTACGGGAGCTCTGCGAAGAGACCAGGCAGCGGGTAGACGAGGGGATAGCCGGTGTCAGCACGGAGCGCTGCCGCTTGCTTCATGAAGGACAGCCACCCTGGTTCAACCGCGCATTTCTCCGCTACCCCAACCTCTACGGGGCTTCCTATTTGGGCTCGGCCTACCTCTGGGGCCTTTGGGGGGCATTCCATGCTGACGCGGACGGCACCTGGACGGTGCCTCTCACCCCCCGCGAGCGGGGCATAAAACTTCGCAGCCGCGAGGATGCCCTGCGCTCCCTGGCTGACTTGGCCTTGGACCACAGCCCCATTGTTACCTCCCATATGGTCGCTCCACAGGTTGCGGCCACCGTCAAGATGGTGAAAGATTGGCATGTTGATGGGGTGGTGCTTCACATAGACCGGGGCTGTAAGGGACAGAGCGCCGCTAACGCGGAGACCAGGCTAGCACTCCGTGATGAGGGTATCCCTTGCATGGTCTATGAGTCCAACAACGCCGATCCGCGGGAGTTCTCCGAGGCCCAGGTGATGGACCGGATGGACTCTTTTTTGGAGAGTATGGGGCTGAGCCGGCTGGAGGCCTATTCATCCGGGAAGGATGAAGAGGACTGACCTCTATGCCACCGGCTCTTGAAGGAATCAGGG
>JASLXN010000236.1 GCA_030740315.1 Dehalococcoidia bacterium
CCGGGGACACCTCATGCCGATAAAGATTGAAGAGGACGACGAGAAGGTCGCCCTCACCATGGAGCCCTGTGGCAGCGGCGGCCGACTACTAACCAACGGGGCCTACGACCCACCCCGGGACTTCCTTAGAATCAAGGGCGCTCACACCTGGACTCTGGGCCGGGAGGACTTTCCTGTATACTGCGCCCACTGCCCCCTTGGTGATATTATCCCCCTTGAAGAGGGCAGCTTGCCGTGGGCGTTCCATGAGCCTTCCCAGAAACCGGGGGAAGAGCCTTGCCGTATGGTCATCTATAAGGACCCCCAGGCCATTCCCGATGAGGCGTACCAGATGGCGGGCAAGGAAAAGCCGCAGGCATAGTATGCAAAGAGGTACAGCATGAGGTGGCAGGACCGAAACCGGGATAAGCTCATAACCGCCCGCCAGGCAGCCAGGCTGGTAAAGTCGGGGCAGAGCATCGTGGTATCCCTAAACGCGAAGCCGCGAGAGATTCTTATGGAGATAGCATGCCGGGCCGGGGAGTTGCGTGGGGTTGGGCTGCTCTCCAACTGGAATGAGGATTATCCATGGCTCCATCCGGGTATGGAGGACAGCTTTCCGGTAAAAGAGGGTTTCGTGCTGCGCCCCAGCCGGGACGGTGTGCGGGAAAAACACCTGGACTGGGTACCGATTATATTCGGCCTCCACAGCGGCATGCGGATGGCAGTTGAGCCCGCCCGCAACTCACCTTACCATGGGTCTGATGTCTTTCTGCTCTCTCTCACCCCCCCCAACTCCAGGGGTTTCTGCAGCTTCGGGCACGCCCCCTGGTACTCCCCCACCGGCCTGCGCAGCGCCGGCACCGTCATCGCTCAGATAGACCCTGGACTGCCCTGGACATACGGGGAGTCCGTTCATGTCTCAGAGATAGATTACCTGGTAGATGCGCCCCCCTCTCAGCTTGATGCCGTGACCCAAGCCATCTCCCTGCCTGACCCCACCGAATGGGAGCAGGCCCAAGTAATCGGCGCATTGGCCGCAGACCTGGTGCGGGATGGCGATACCATTCAAATAGGCATCGGCACCCCATCCGAGGCGGTTATGGGCTTCCTGGACAGCAAGAATGACCTTGGTATATACAGCGAGCTTATTTTCCCTCAAATTACCCGGTTCATGTCACAGGGGATAATTACAGGGAGCGGGGGCCACCGAGGACGGAACAAAGTCGTCACCTCCTGCCTGTGGTTGAACCCCAGCGACCCTGCCGCCCGCCCCGCTGTAGACTTCGTCAACCGGAACCGCCGCTTAGAGTTCCGTGACATTTCATACATGTGCAATGTGCCCCGAATTGCCTCCCACTCCAACATGGTAACCATCAACACGGCCCTAGCCATGGACCTGCTGGGCCAAACAGTGATTGACCACATTGGCCCCACCCCGATCGCCGGCCCTGGCGGCCAGGTGGAGTTCTCTATCGGCTCCCACTACTCCGCCGGGGGCCGCTCCATCACCTGTCTGCTAAGCACGGCCAAGGGGGGCACCATCTCTCGCATTATGCCGCAACTGGAGCAGGGAACCGTGTCCCAGATACCTCTCACCTATATTGACTACCTGATTACAGAGAACGGGGTGGCAAACCTGGAGGGAAAAAGCCGCAGGGAGAGGGCCGAAGCGATAATATCGGTGGCCCACCCCGAGTTCCAGCCGGACTTGCGCCGGGAAGCCCGTCGCCTCTTTTGGCCCTGAAGCCAAAAGGGGGCACCACAGGCCGCTTAGCGGGCCTTTTCCAGAGCTCCTTAGCAGCGACGCGTCGGTTCGGCCTGTTGAAAGCGTTGCTCCTCGACCCACTAGGCCTTGATGAAGGCCATCACCGCCAACACCTCGCGGTCGCTGAGTTGCTGCCAAAAAGCGGGCATACCGTCTGTGCATCCGTTAACCATCCTGGCCACCAGTTGGCCATCTGGATGGTGCCAAATATGGCCGTCCCCTTTATGGAACGACTATGGGACTACATTTCGGCTATCCACCCCGGCCCACTCATCGCCGTGGCAGGCAAGGCAGTTGAAAGCACATATGTCCATCCCCTCTAGTACCAACTCCTCGGGAACCTTACGCCCCTAACAGGGTGACCTAGGGTAGTGGTCTGGGAATGTCCCATTTGTCCGCAGGGCATCAGCAGCAGCAATGCAAGGCAACCAGGGACATCCAATCTGCTCCCCACAGCAAGCCTAAGAACCACGGAAT
>JASLXN010000237.1 GCA_030740315.1 Dehalococcoidia bacterium
CATCACTGGCTTGTCATGCCTTCTCGCTATAATCAACAAACTTTCCAGCACCGTATGCTGAAGCTCCTTGCCAGCCTTCCTCACCAACTCCTTTTTGTAGTCCAGACCCACCTCCCCCACTGCCACCGCCCGCGATATGTTCTCCTCTATGAAGTCTAGGGCCGATCCCACCACGGCATCCCCCCTGATCAGTTCCCAAGGGTGGAAGCCGAGAGCGGGGAACACCCGGTCAGGGTACATGTCGGTTATATCCAAAGTCTTGCGGTTGGACTCCGTATCTGAGCCAACAGCTACCACAGCTACCACCCCCCGCCCTTCAGCAGTCTTCAGAACGGAGAGCGGGTCGGAAACATCATCCAGGTGGGCATGGGTATCAACCAGCCGCATCCCGGTAGCGGAATCAGATATTGCTGACACCGAGGCTGGAGGCCGGGGATCTCTGCCTCACCCGTGGGCTCTCCACGAAGTCCATCAGTGAAGCGCCCGGGGGCACCATTGGGTAGACATTCTCCTCTGGCTCCACCAAGAAATCTATAAGGTAGGGGCCGGGGTGTGCCATTGCCCGCTCTATCGCTGGGCGCACTTGGGCCCTATCGGTGACCCTCTCCCCTTGGATGCCGTAGGCCTTGGCGATCATCACAAAGTCGGGACCGCCGAGCTGGGTGCCCACATAGCGGCGGTGGTAGAAAAGCTCCTGCCATTGGCGCACCATACCCAGAAAGCCGTTATTCATGATGGCTATTTTGACCGATGCGTCCTCTTGGGCGATGGTGCCCAACTCCTGGATGGTCATCTGGGTGCCACCATCTCCACCTATGCACCACACCGTATCCTCGGGGCAACCGACTTTGGCCCCCAGCGCAGCGGGAAGCTCAAAACCCATAGCCCCCAGCCCGCCTGAGGAAATCAGGCCGTTGGGCCTGTGGAACTGGAAGTTCTGGGCCGTCCACATTTGGTGCTGACCGACCCCGGTGACCACCAGGGTATCCCCACGCGTGGCCTCCCATATTTGGTTGACAACGTACTGGGGTACCAGTTCCGCACCATCGGGGATGATATTGGGGTGCTCCGCCCGCCACTGCTCAATCTGCTGTATCCACTGACGCCGGTCGCCCGGCTGCACCAGAGGCGCCAGCACTTCAAGCACTCTCCCAACATCCCCTACAATGGGCACATCCACCGGCACATTCTTGCCTATCTCCGCCGGGTCTATGTCTATATGCACTATTTGAGCCTCAGGTGCAAAGCCACTCAGATTGGCGGTTGCACGGTCGTCAAACCTCATGCCCAAGGCCACGATGAGGTCGGTGTGGCTTACCGCCTTGTTGGCATGTGCGCTACCGTGCATTCCCAGCATGCCCAAGCTCAAGAAATGGGTCTGAGGTATGGAGCCTAGGCCCAGAAGGGTGTTGACCACTGGGATCTGCGCTCTCTCTGCCAGCGATAGCATGCCCTGGCACGCGCCGGAGACGATAACCCCTCTGCCCGCTAGGATGACAGGACGGCGGGACTCGTTGATGGCGCGAGCCGCCTTTTTCACCTGGGTGGGGTGGCCGCTGGGGTGGTGCTTCAGGGCGTTAAAGTCGTAGTCCTGCTCGGGGTAATAAGTGGTCTCCTCCACAAAAACATCACGTGGTATATCCAGCAACACCGGGCCTGGGCGGCCGGTGCGGGCTACGAAAAATGCCTCATGCACCGTCTCTGCCAATCGCGAACTCTCCATAACCAAGTAGTTATTCTTGGTGATGGGCAGAGTTATGCCGGTGATATCCACCTCCTGGAAAGCGTCCTGCCCTATGAACTGCCGGGCCACCTGGCCTGTGATGGCTACTATGGGAGAAGTGTCCAGATAGGCGCTGGCGATGCCAGTGACTAGGTTAGTGGCCCCCGGCCCGGAGGTGGCCAGGCACACGCCCACCTTGCCAGTGGCGCGGGCATAGCCATCGGCAGCATGGGCCGCACCCTGCTCGTGACGCACCAGCACATGACGCAGTTCCGGGTATTGGGGCAGCACATCGTAAAGGGGCAGCACCGTCCCGCCGGGGAAGCCGAAGACGACCTCCACCCCCTCCCGCCGCAGGCATTCACAAAGTATCTGAGCTCCTTTAAGCCTCACTGTCGTCACCTATCTCTGAATATTGCCCCCGTGCTGGCGGAGGTTACGGCTTGGGCATAGCGCCGCAAATAGCCCTCCTTGATT
>JASLXN010000238.1:0-1228 GCA_030740315.1 Dehalococcoidia bacterium
TGGAGTTCTACCGGGAGTTGCTAGCCGAGGTGGAGGAACGGGTTAGGAACGGCATATCGGCCCGGGGGTTTGAGGTGGTCCGCCTGGCCTTTGAGCCTGGGGTGCCCTTCTTCTTCCCCAACCTGTACCGCTACCCGGAGGGCTTCGGCGGCATCACCGTCATCTGCGACGAGTTCGCCGGCGCCGCCTTCGGGGCCTGGGACATCTCCCCGGAGGGCAAGTGGAACGCCGCCACCGTGCCCTGGGAGCGAGGCAACCCCATGCGCACCCGGGAAGACGCCGTGTGGGCCCAGGTGGACCTGGGGCTCACCCACCGCCGCACCCCCTCCCTGTACAAGATTTCCACTCACATCCACGACCCCCTTACCAGGGCCCGGGAGTGGCAGATAGATGGGGTCATCTTTCACACCCCGCGGGGCTGCCGGGCGTCGGACGCCCATGTGGCACAGTCCAAGCTCATTGTGGACGAGGCCGGCATACCCAACACCCTGCTTGAGGGCAGCCACGCCGACCCCCGTGACTTTGACGAGGTACAGGTGCTGGACCGGCTGGACGCCTTCTTGGAGGGTCTGGGGCTCCACAAGCTGGAAGTGGAGGCATAATGGCGGCACTGGACAGGTTCCGCAGCATTGTGGAGAACCGTCACCGGTATGCGATGGAGTGGAAGGCCAGCACCGGCCGTAAGGTAATGGGCTACCTGTGCACCTATCTGCCCGATGAGCTAATCTACGCCACCGGCAGCCTGCCGGTGCGCATCCTGGGCAGCCACGAGCCCCAGGATGTCAGCGAGCGCCATATCTACAGCAAGTGGTGCCCCTGCTCCCGGGACTTCTTGGCGCAGGGGTTGCTGGGCCGCTACGATTACCTGGACGGCATCCTCCAGGGCCAATGCTGTATCCACATGAAGCAGACCTATGTGAACTGGTGCCGCCACCTCAACCCCGGCTACTGCTACGACCTGTATGTGCCCCCGTACCTCCAGAGCCCCATGGCCCGCACCAACCTGGCCCGGGGCCTTGAGGAGCTACGCCGCTCCCTGGAGGAGGCGACGGGCACCGCCCTCACCCCGTATGTTATCCGCAGCGCCCTGGAGGTGTATGACACCAACCGCCGCCTGCTCCGGGCCATCTATGACCTCCAGAAGCAGGACACCCCGCCCCTCACCGGCACGGAGACCATGGAGGTGGTGCTGGCCACCATGCTTATGGACAAGAAGGAGGCCAACGCC
>JASLXN010000238.1:1238-2186 GCA_030740315.1 Dehalococcoidia bacterium
CCCCGCCCCTCACCGGCACGGAGACCATGGAGGTGGTGCTGGCCACCATGCTTATGGACAAGAAGGAGGCCAACGCCTATCTTGAGGAGCTGCTGGCGGAGTTCAAGGCCAGGCCCCAGCGGGGCAACGGCCACCTGCGCCTCATGTTCATCGGCAGCGGCAACGATGACCTGGACTTCCTGCGCCTGCTGGACTCTATGGATCTAAGTGTGGTGGTGGACGAGCACTGCATCGGCACCCGCTACTTCTGGAGCATCACCCCCGACGGCGCTGACCCCATAGCGGCCATCGCCGACCGCCTCATCGCCAAGCCCCCCTGCCCCAACAAGGACCTGGTGGAGAAGCGGCGCATGGCCTTTCTGGAGGAGATAGCCAGGGACTTCCGGGTACAGGGCGTCATCATCATGCAGCAGAAGTTCTGCGACCCCCACCAATGGGATGCCCCGGACATCAAGGCCACCATGGAAAAGATGGGCATACCCACCCTCTTCCTGGAGTCCGACATCGTGGTACCGGTGGGCCAGTTCCGCACCCGGGTGGAGGCCTTTGCCGAGATGCTGGGGATAGGAGTTTAGGGGTCAGATTGGGCAACAAACGGACATTCTGTGTAGCAACGTCATCGCCAGCATTACCTTGGCAGGGAGCGACAGGGGACATACATTTGAATCAATCGACACAGGAGGGGCTAATGCCGCAAGCCTACTGCATGAAATGCCGCACCAAGAGAGAGATGAAGAACCCGGAGAAGGTTACCCTGAAGAACGGCCGTCCGGCCACCCGTGGTACCTGCCCCAACTGCGGAACCAAAATGTACCGCATCGGCGGCTAAGCCGAGTCCCGCACTCTCTCATATGTGCCGCGAGCGCAGGCTGCTGCCTGAGGTGGGGCTGGGTATCATACCCGCCGCCGGGGGCACACAGACCCTCCCCCGCACTGCCCTCCCACGCT
>JASLXN010000239.1 GCA_030740315.1 Dehalococcoidia bacterium
GATCCGCGTATAGGTATCACCCACAACTTGGGCGGGCATCCTGGCTGGTTCACCAGCGCTGTCAGCGTACTGGGCCGGCCGGACTGAGGCCAGGGCCGCACACTGCAAACTTACATCCACAGGGGGGCCTAAAAGGCCCCCCTGTTTTGAGTGGGGACTGTGGTAAGGAACACGGATAGGGGTCGGTTGGTCATACGAGGCAAGGACTGCCGTAATAGAGTGGCCCTACCGCATATATAGGTTCCTAAAAAGTCTCATTGCCAGAAGGCCCCCCGGTACCGGGGGGCCTTCTCTTTGTGAACCTTGCCTTCTCAGATGTTCATAGGTATAATGATGCCGCACCTTGCGGGGAGGAACCGTTGGAATGGACTAAGGGGATGCTCCAGGAACTGGTAGGCTTGAAGCTCTCAGACCTGCCGCTGGTGGTGGTATCCAACCGGGAGCCCTATGTGCACACCTACATAGGGGACGAGGTGCATTGCCAGGTGCCGGTTAGCGGCCTCACCATGGCAGTGGACCCGGTAATGCGGGCCTGCGGCGGCACATGGGTAGCCCACGGCAGCGGCAGCGCCGATATAGATGTCTGCGATGATGGCGGCAGAGTGATGGTGCCACCCCAAGACCCCCGCTACACACTGCGTCGGGTATGGCTCAGCCGTGAGGAGCAGGAGGGCTACTACCTGGGTTTCTCCAACGAAGGCATGTGGCCCCTGTGCCACATGGTGTTCAACCGCCCAACCTTTGACACATCCCACTGGAATATGTACAAGAAAGTCAACCAGCGCTTCGCGGAGGTAGTACTGGAGGAGGTGGGTGACAGTAGCGCCTTTGTCTTTATACAGGACTATCACTTTGCACTCTTACCTCGGCTACTAAAGGCGCAGAACCCCCGCATAATCACCGCCCAGTTCTGGCACATACCCTGGCCCAACCCAGAGGTCTTCGGCGTATGCCCCTGGCAGGAAGAGGTACTGGAAGGCCTGCTGGGCAATGACCTACTGGGCTTCCATATCCGCTCCCACTGCGATAACTTTATGGGCACGGTGGACAAAGCCCTAGAATGCCGCATAGATTATGAGAATTCTGCCATCAGCCGGAACAACAAAATGACCCTGGTGCGCCCTTTCCCCATCAGCGTGGACTTTGACCAGATATCCCAGGAGGCGGAGAGCGAAGAACTCCAGCAGGAGATAGAGCGCATCCGCCGCTACTGGGGTCTGACAGATGAGATTGTGGGGCTGGGCATAGACCGAGTGGACTACACAAAGGGCATTCCTGAGCGCCTGCGGGGCCTGGACCGGTTTCTGACGAAGCACGCCCGCTACCGGGGCCGTCTGGTATTCTTCCAAATAGGAGAACCCAGCCGCATTCGCATAAGACGCTACAGGGATCTCAACTACGAGGTGGAGGACCTGATAGAGGAGATTAACTGGAAGTTCGGCAACAGGGACTGGCGTCCCATAATACGGCTTCGGGAGCATAACTCACCCTTTACCCTGGCTGCCTTCCGCCGCCTGGCCCATTTCTGCATTGTCAGCTCCCTTCACGACGGTATGAACCTGGTAGCCAAGGAGTTTGTGGCGTCCAGGGCGGACCGGGAGGGGGTACTCATCCTCAGCCGCTTTACGGGTGCCTCTCGGGAGCTTACGGATGCCCTTCTGGTCAATCCCTATTCCACCGACGAGATGGCGGATGCCATCAAGAGGGCTATTGATATGCCCCGTAACGAGAGGGTGAGGCGCATGACCCGCATGCGGGAGGTTGTGGCCGATAACGGCATCTACCGCTGGGCCGGAGATATTATCAGCACGCTGACCGGGATAGAGCCAGAAGAGGTCTGATTGGAGCACCTGTTTGCCGCATGGCAGAAGGTCTCCCTCTCCATAGCGCAAGCCTCCGCCGTAGCCCTTATGCTTGACTACGACGGCACCCTGACACCGATAGTGGGCCGCCCAGAGGAGGCCAGTCTCTACCCCGCCACCCGCCGTCTGCTAGCAGCCCTTACCGCTAAGCCCCGGTTTAGCGTGGCTGTCATCAGTGGTCGCACGCTGGAAGACCTGCGACAGAGGGTGGGGTTGGCTGGCCTGGTGCTGGCCGGAAACCATGGCCTAGAGGTTGCTACCCCACAGGGCGGTTTTCTACACCCCGCTGCTGTTTCCTCGCGACCCGCCCT
>JASLXN010000023.1 GCA_030740315.1 Dehalococcoidia bacterium
GGAGAGTGCCTAACTGCTTCACCACACTCTCCCCCCAATCCAGGCGCAGGTCTGACATAACAAGGCCGAAGGCACACATCTCCCCGGGGAAGGGTGGTACTATTACACCCTTTACACCAATCTCTCGTCCGACCTCGGAGGCGAATACAGGCCCCGCCGAGCCGTAGGCCAGCATGTAATAGTCTCCCGGGTCGATACCGCTGTAAAGGGATATCTCCTTGGCCGCCTCGCTGACACTGGCAACCAGGACATCGCATACGGCCTTCCCAGTCTGGGCCAAGTTGAATCCCAGGTGCTGGCCCAGCGGCCCCATGGCGCGTCCCGCCTCCTGGGGATAAATCTTCATCTCCCCACCCAGGAAGTGCTGGGGTATAAGGGTGCCCCGTAGAACTAGGGCATCGGTGACAGTGGCCTGAGTCCCACCCCTCCCGTAGCAGGCAGGGCCGGGCATGGAGCCGGCACTCTGGGGGCCGACCTTCAACGCCCCCAGGCGGTCTATCCAGGCGATGCTGCCCGCACCGGAGCCGACGCTTTTTACCTGGATGCTGGGCAGGGATACCATAAGGTCATGCTCAATCTCAAGCTCCGGGGTTACTGTGTTTTGGCCCGCGGTTACGATCGTGACATCGCAACTGGTGCCGCCGATGTCCATGGCGATGAGGTTCGGCTCCCCGGTAATCTCGCCTATGTAGCGGGCCGCTACGGCGCCCCCCACGGGGCCGGACTGGACGGTGTATACGGGCCTCTCCCTCACCACGGAGGATACGATGAGGCCACCGTTGGACTGCATTACCAGCAACGCACCTTTGTAACCGAACTCCTGGAGCCGCTCCTCGGTATGTGATAGATAGCGATCCATTACCGGGCCTACATAGGCGTTGAGCACACAGGTGGACAGGCGAGGGAACTCCTTGAAGGCCGGGTGGACTTCGCTGGATACGGAGATATAGGTGTGGGGTAAAAGCTCCCGTGCCATCTGGCCCAAACGCTGCTCATGCTGGGGGCTTATATAGGAATTGAAGAGACAGATGGCAAGCGCCTCTACGCCGCATTTATCCAGAAAGGCCAGTTCCCGCCCCGCATCCTCCGTATTCAGCGGGATGAATACATGGCCATCGCAGTCCACCCTCTCGCTCACAGTGCGTCTCAGGTAACGGGGGATGAGGGGCTGCATACTATCGGAGAAGGAGCGCCGCCACCGGGGGTCAAACTGGGCAGAGCTGGGACGCTGACCGCGGCCCATAACCAGCACATCCCTGAAACCGTCTGTGGTGAGCAGCCCGGTCTTGACACCTGTCCTGGTAAGTACCGCATTAATGGTCACGGTGCAGCCGTGGATGATCGAGGTTATGTCCTTGCCTTCTATGCCCGTGGCTGCGACGGCTTCCATGAGTCCGGAAGACTGGTCCTCCGGTGTGGAGGGTGCTTTGGCGGTGACGAACCGCCCGGTACACTCGTCCACAGCTACTAGGTCTGTGAAGGTGCCCCCCACATCAATACCTATCTTGTAGGTCATGGCCCTCCCGTCTGAGAATGCAAGCTGCGCCGCAGGCGCAACTCTACCTTTTAAGCGCCGCGGCCTACCAGTCTTGTCTTGGGCGTGGTCGGTCCCGGCTTTTTTGCCTGTTTCCATGATATGTAAACGCACATTAGGCGTCAATACCGCTGGCCATGTGGTGGGTGGTACGTGGTTTATAAACCCCGCTCGCTGGGCAACAGCGGCTTGACGACAACCGTCTGTAGGCCTCACTAAGGTACCTGAAATGGGGCCTGCTATCAGCAGTAGGCCCCATTGAATAAGCGGGAACGGCCACGCCAGTTGCGTTAAACTGGTACTGGCTTAACCCGCCTCGCCTCCGGTCCTGCCCTCAGCGGTGGGGGGTGCATTTTCAGCCTCCGCCGCCACGCTATCTATGGGCAGGTCGTCAATGGGGCCGGACGGTTTATCCTTCCCGTCCCCTGCATCCTCGGTGGTGAAGGGCAGGTCCTCCGCCAGTGCGGAGGTATCTATGGGGACCTCTTCACTGGTCTCCCCCAGCCGCTGCTGGGCGATGCGGGTGAACTCATCGGGCTCAACCTCCATCGGTGGGGGCTCGTAGGAGCGGGCGGGGATGAGTTTACCGATGATGACATTCTCCTTCAGGCCGCTGAGTTTGTCTACCTTGCCCCACAGTGCGGCCTCGGTGAGGACCCTGGTGGTCTCCTGGAAGGAGGCTGCCGATAGCCAACTCTCGGTGTTCAAGGATGCCCGGGTGATCCCCAGCAGCACTGGCAGGGCGGTGGCCGGCTCCCCACCCTCGGCCAGAACCTTGGCGTTGCTGTCCTCATAGATGAAGCGGTCCACCAACTCGCCGGGTAGGAATTCAGTATCGCCGGCGATATCTATTTTCACCTTGGTCATCATCTGTCGGACGATGACCTCAATGTGCTTGTCGTTGATGTCCACACCCTGGGAACGGTAGACGGCCTGCACCTCGTCAACCAGGTAGTGCTGCACCGCCTCTCGGCCCATGATGCGTAGTACATCGCTCGGGTTAAGGTGTCCATCCGTCAACTGCTGCCCGGCGGTGATACTATCGCCGGTGCTGACTCGTATGCGTGCAGCGGTGGGCACTTGGTATTCGCGCTCGTCGCGTTCCTCAAAATAGACGAAGAGGCGGTCGTCCTGTATGGAGAGTTCGCCGCTACTGCGGGCAACGAGGTTGGCCGTGGGGTGAAGGCCCTCGGCCCCTTCCTCCCTTGGGGGCTGGGCCAATATTTCCCCTATCTCCACCCTCTGGCCAGGGGCTATTTGAAGCTCCCAGTCCTGAGGTAGGGTGTACTCATCTCGGTATGTATCGGAGTTGGTCACTTTTAAGTGGCGGCCCTCGGCTATGGTGATGACCTCTATTTTGCCGTCAATCTCAGAGACTACGGCCTGCCCTTTGGGATTACGGGCTTCCAGCAACTCTTCCACTCGGGGCAGACCGCTGGTGATATCAACGCTCACGACGCCGCCGGTGTGGAATGTGCGCATGGTAAGCTGGGTGCCGGGTTCACCGATGCTCTGTGCGGCCAGAATACCTACAGCGACACCTAGGTTTACAGGGTGGTGCCTGGATAGGTCTCGCCCGTAGCAAGCCTTGCATATGCCATGCCGGGACTCGCAGCTTAGTGGGGAGCGGACAAACATCCGATTTATGCCTGACCCCGTGATAATGTTGGCAACACCTTCATCTATTTCCTGGTTGCGCTCTAACAACACCTCTCCGGTCTCGGGGTGTGCTATCGTAGCGGCGGACAGCCGGCCCAGGACCCGTTCCCTCAGCGGGGGAAGCACGCCCGGCTCCAGGGACTGGGAAACCCATACGCCGGCGTTTGTGCCACAGTCCACCTCCCGAATTATGACATCCTGTGATATGTCTATAAGGCGCCGCGTGAGGTAACCGGAGTCTGAGGTCCTGAGGGCGGTGTCTGCCAGTCCTTTGCGGGCGCCATGGGTGGAGATGAAGTACTCCAGTACGGTAAGGCCTTCACGGAAGCTTGAAAGGATGGGGCGGTCCATGATGCGCCCGGAAGGGTCAGTCATCAGGCCTCGCATGCCGGCCATCTGTCTTATCTGTGTGATGTTACCTTTGGCTCCAGAGTTGGCCATCATGTAGACCCCGCCGTATCGATCCAGGTTCTGTGAGATGATTTCGGTACAGTCGTCGGTACAACGGTTCCACACCTCCACCACTTGGCGGTACCTCTCATCCTCGGTGATGAGTCCCAACCGGTACTCGTGTTCAATGGTGTCAACACGCTCGCGGGCCTTTTCCAGCAGCTTAGCCTTTTCGGCGGGGACCTCAATATCGTTCATGGCTATGGTCACGCCGGACCGGGTAGCGTAGTAGAAACCCAGGTGCTTCAGGTTGTCCAGAAGCTGGGCGGTTGCCTGGGCGCCGGCCAGGTGGTAGGAATGTGTAATAAGCCGCTTGAGCGCCCCTTTATCCATGGAATTGTTTAGGAAGCCCATTTCCGATGGGAGCACCTCGTTGAAAATGATACGGCCCACCGTGGTGCGCAACCACTCGCCCTGCCTGTCCCGCACCAACATGGGCTGGCGAAGCTCCTGCAGGCCCATATCATGGGCTTGCCTGGCGTCCTCAAAGTTGGCGTAGCGTTTTTCACCGGCGCCGTCAATCTGCGGGGCCTCGTTGGTGAGGTAGTAACAGCCCAGTACGATATCCAGAGTGGGGGCCACCGCCGGCTCCCCGGAACTGGGCAGGAGCATGTTTTGGGTGCTGAGCATTACCTGGCGGGTCTCATCCACCGCTGCCTTGGACAGGGGAAGGTGCACGGCCATCTGGTCGCCGTCGAAGTCGGCATTAAAGGGTGCGCATACTAGGGGATGTATTTGGATAGCGCTGCCGTCAATAAGGACCACCTCGAAGGCCTGGATGCCTAGGCGGTGGAGGGTGGGGGCACGGTTAATCATCACCGGACGCTCTTTGATGACATCCTCTAAGATATCCCATACCTCAGGCTTGCCACGCTCCACCAGCCGGCGGGCACCCTTTATGTTCTGGGCCATGCCCTGTTCAATGACCCGGCGCATGATAAAGGGCTTGAACAGTTCCAGGGCCATGCGTTTGGGCAGACCGCACTGATGTAGCTTCAACTCCGGGCCTACCACAATTACCGAGCGTCCACTGTAGTCCACCCGTTTACCCAGGAGGTTCTGGCGGAACCGGCCCTGTTTGCCCTTAAGCATGTCCGACAGAGACTTCAGCTTCTGGTTGGTGTTGCTGGCCGTTTGGGGGCGGCGGCTGCTGCCTAACAGTGCATCCACTGCCTCCTGGAGCATGCGTTTTTCATTGTGGACAATGATATCCGGAGCGCCCAGGTCCAGTAGCCTCTTGAGACGGTTGTTGCGGTTTATCACCCGACGGTAAAGGTCGTTCAGGTCGCTGGTGGCGAAGCGGCCGCCATCAAGCTGCACCATGGGGCGCAGGTCCGGCGGCAGCACTGGCAACACGGTAAGCACCATCCAGTTGGGCTTGTTGCCGCTGCGCCGGAAGGACTCCACGGTACGCAGCCTTTTAGCCGCCTTCTTGCGGCGCTGTCCGGATGGGGTGGAGGCTATCTCCTGCTGGAGCTCCGCCCGCAGGGAATCCAGGTCTAGGTCCCGGGATATCTCGAGGATGGCTTCCGCGCCCATGCCGGACTCAAAGAAATCATAGCGCTCCTGTAGCTCCCGGCAGCGGCTTTCGGTGAGCAGGGAGTGGGGACGGATATCCTCGATCTCATCCACCCGTATGCGCAGCTCGGATAGCAGCTTCTCCTTATTCTCTGGGGGGGACGCACCGCCGCTTTCTTCTGCTACCTCTAACTCAGCTAGGCGCTTGTATGCCTCTTCCTCCAGCCTTTTTACGGTGTGGCGACGTCTCTCCTCATCCACCCGAATGATGATGTACTGCGAGAAGTAGAGCACCCTCTCTAGGCTGCGGGGTGACAGGTCAAGAAGTAGCGCCAGCCGACTGGGTGTGCTCCTGGCAAACCAGGTATGGGCCACCGGTGCGGCCAACTCTATATGGCCCATGCGCTCCCGGCGCACTCGGGCTGGGGCTACCTCAACGCCGCACCTATCGCATATTATGCCTTTGAAGCGGATTTTCTTGTACTTGCCGCAGTAGCACTCATAGTCCTTTGTAGGGCCGAAAATCTTCTCTGAGAACAACCCTTCCTTCTCCGGCTTCAGGGTGCGGTAGTTGATGGTCTCAGGGAGTAGTACTTCTCCATAGGACCAGCTTCTTATTCGCTCCGGGGAAGCCAGGGAAATCCGGACCTTATTGAAGTCGCTGCCTTCCAGGGTCTTCATTTTGCCTCCGCTACAGCTAAGGTATGCGCCGGTGCCGCCCAAGGCCCTCTTCGGTCAGGCCACCCGGATCTTCCTCACTAAGCACCTCTACGGCCAGGCCCAAGCTCTTGAGTTCCTGAATCAGCACACGGAAAGATTCGGGCAAGCCGGGTTGGAGCAATTCCTCCCCTTTGACGATGGCCTCATATATACGGGAGCGCCCCGTGACATCGTCAGACTTGACGGTCAGTAGTTCCTGGAGGTTGTAGGCAGACCCGTAAGCCTCCAACGCCCACACCTCCATCTCACCAAAACGCTGCCCGCCGAACTGTGCTTTGCCGCCCAGGGGCTGCTGAGTGATGAGGGAGTAGGGGCCGGTGGAGCGAGCGTGTATCTTGTCCTCCACCAGATGGATGAGTTTCATCAGATAGACATAGCCTACGGTGACCGGTTGGTCAAAGTAGTCACTGGTGCGCCCATCCCGCAGGGCAACCTTGCCGAATATGGGGGATGACAGGCCTTTCTCGGTGGCCAGACGGCTCGCTTCATCGCGTAGCTGCTCCGTCTTCAACTTAGAAGTGTCTATTCCCACATCCTCCAGCCATAGCCGGAGGCAAGTGTGGGTGGCCTCGCCAGGGGGGTTGGAGTCAAATACGGAATCGCCGTCATAACCGCGCTCCCGAAGCCAGGCTGCGGCAACGTCCCTTTCGGCTTGCCCCGTATAGGGGTTAACTGCCCCTGAACGGTGTATTATCCATGCCTGAGCCAGGGCCTCTTCAATATCCTGGCTGGTTGCCCCGTCAAATACGGGGCAGAGGGCCCTGTAGCCCAGTGTCTGGGCCGCGGCACCCAGGTGGGTTTCCAGTATCTGTCCAAGGTTCATGCGAGAGGGGACGCCGATGGGATTGAGGACAACATCCACCGGACGGCCATCGGGTAGGAAGGGCATATCAGCCTCGGGCAGTATCAGAGAGATGACACCCTTGTTGCCGTGGCGTCCGGCGATTTTGTCCCCCACGGAAATTTTGCGCTTCTGAGCTACCCATACCCTGACCATCTGCAACACCCCAGCGGGCAGCTCGTCATCGTTCTCGCGGGAGAAAACCCGTACTTTGATGACCTTGCCGCCTTCACCGTGGGGTATACGCAGTGATGTGTCCTTCACATCCCTGGCCTTTTCACCGAAGATGGCGCGCAGCAGCTTCTCCTCCGGGGATAGCTCTGCCTCCCCTTTGGGGGTGATTTTGCCTACTAGGATATCCCCCGGCACCACCTGTGCGCCCACCCGTATGAAGCCATCTTCGTCCAGGTTGCGTAGGCTCTCCTCCCCAATATTGGGGATGTCACGGGTGATCTCCTCAGGCCCCAGCTTGGTCTCCCGTGCCTCGGCCTCGTAGCGCTCTATGTGGATGGAGGTGAACTTGTCCTCCTTAAGAAGGGCTTGGCTCATGATAACAGCGTCTTCAAAGTTGTAGCCTTCCCAACTCATGAAAGCGGCCATCACATTCTGGCCCAAGGCCAACTCACCCCTATCGCTGGCATAGCTGTCTGCCATCACTTGGCCGGCAATCACCCGTTGGCCCTGGCTCACGATAGGGTGCTGGTTAACACAGGTGCCCTGGTTGGTGCGCATGAACTTGAGCAGGGGATATGTCACTTCCTCTCCACCATCGTGGAGCACCACAATCAACCGGGTGGTGACGGAGGTCACCACCCCATCCGCCCGGGAGAGCACCACCTGGCCCGAGTCCCTGGCAACCAACTCCTCCATGCCGGTGCCCACAGTAGGCGCTTCAGCGGCAACCAGAGGCACCGCCTGGCGTTGCATGTTAGAACCCATCAAGGCCCGGTTCGCATCATCATGCTCTAGGAATGGGATGAGGGCGGTGGTGACACTGACAATCTGTTTGGGTGAGACATCCATGTAGTCCACCACCAGGCGGCTCTCATCGTAGTAACGGTTGCCGTGGCGGACTTCAACCTTCTCACCCATCAGGCTGCCATTTTCATCCAGGATGGTATTGGGCTGAGCTATGATGAACTCCTCCTCCTCGTCCGCGGTGAGGTATTCTACCTCATCGGAGGCAAAGGGCAACACCGGGATATGGCGGCGCAACTGGGACAGGCGGGTCATGAGTTCGGCGCCTATCACCTGCCCTGCTTCCGCAATAATGTCGCCGCTTTTGGTTGCTACCTCTTCCCTGATGGTTTGTCCCAACAGGCGATGGTCTGATTGGCGCAACTCCCGGTACACCCGCCGGAGTGGCGTTTCAATGAAACCCATCCGATTGACCTTGCTGAAGCTGGCCAGGGAACCGATAAGGCCAATGTTGGGGCCTTCCGGGGTCTCTATGGGGCAGATGCGACCGTAATGAGAGGGGTGAACATCTCGCACCTCAAACCCGGCCCGTTCCCGGGACAGCCCGCCGGGCCCCATGGCGGAGAGGCGGCGCTTGTGGGTAAGCTCGGCCACTGGGTTGGTCTGGTCCATAAACTGGGATAGCTGAGAGCCGCCGAAAAACTCTTTAACGGCGGCCACCACGGGGCGGATGTTAACTAGCGTGGCGGGGGTAGTAATCCCCTGTGTGGGATCCACCATGGTCATCCGTTCCTTCACCACCCGCTCCAGCCGAATAAGGCCGATGCGGAACTGGTTCTGCACAAGCTCGCCTATGGTACGCACCCGCCGGTTGCCCAGGTGGTCAATATCGTCGCGGGGTGCGTCCCCGTTGTTTACCCGGATGAGGTGACGCACAATTGCCACCAAGTCCTCTTTGGTAAGCACCCTTTCCGTGAACTCCCGGTTGACCCTTTCCCGCACTTCGTGGCGGGTCATACGTTTGGCCTCCGCCGGGGCGATAATCCCCTTGATGAGGAGCAAGTCTCTGCCCAGCTTCTGGTTCATCTTGTGGCGGCCTACAATGCCCAGGTCATACCGCCGGGGGTTGAACAGTAGGTTGGTGATCAAGCCCCGGGCGTTTTCTTCATTGGCCGGGTCACCAGGGCGAAGCTTTTTAAATATGGAAATCAGCGCCTCGGCCTCGGTTCTGGCATCTTCTTTCTCCAGCAGGCTACGCTCCAGGGTGGACTTGATAAAGCGATGGGTGCCGGTGTCCACATCTAGGAACAGCCGCTCCATATCCTCTTCGATAAAGCCCAGCGCCCGGAGGAAGGTGGTGATGAATATGCGCCGCTTGCCGTTGGTCTTGACCATCAGGGCATCCTTGTTGTTGGTCTCAAACTCCAGCCATGCACCCCGGTCCGGAATTAGCTTGCCGGAGGCCAGGTTGCGGCCGCTGGTGTTGTCCTCCTCCATGTTGTAATAAATACCGGGGGAACGGATAAGCTGACTTACCACCACCCGCTCCGCCCCATTGATGATAAGCGTGCCCCAGGGTGTCATCTGGGGGAAGTTGCCCATAAACAGGTTGTGTTCCCCAATCACCCCAGTCTCCTTGTTAAAGAGCCAGGCGGAGACATAGAGGGGGGTTGTGTAGGTAAGGTCTCGTTCGCGGCACTCCTCAATGGAGTGTTCCGGGGGGCGGAACTCGTAACGCGCGCGGCCCGTCTCATGGTCTATAAAAGATAGGTCAAAACGGTTGCCGGTGAAGTCCTGAATGGGTGAAATCTCCTCTAGGAGCACACTGAGGCCTTCCACTTGGAACCAGGAATAGGAGTCCATCTGTACCTGAAGCAGGTTGGGGGCCTCTAGGATTTCATGTAGCTTGCTAAAGGACCGGCGCTGGGGATACGAACTCTGCCGCGGTTGAGTAGAAATAACCATGTTCACCCCTTACCAAGGTTTGAGATGCCGGGCATCGCCTCTGAAATCTATAGGCAAGGTGGGAGCCACTGCTCCCGAATTACGCTGGAACCGGGCACGACAATGTTGGGAAAAGGGTCTCCTAGGGGACAGTTGACAGTTAAAGGCATACCAAGCAAATATATATTATAACACATACTGATCTTCTGTCAACCCTTCTTTGATCTCTCAGAACTCTAGATGCAGGTCGATTGCCTCCTTTGGAGTTAGCATGGTGCATCTTGGTGTTTATGGCGGACCGCAGGGGGACCATATCGTAGGTCTCGGAGTACTGGTCCTCGATGAGGCTCCCGTGTCTAGGGAAATTCATGTGGGTGTCAACCAACCCTGGTAGGAGAGTCTTGTGGGGATAGTCAAACACCTGGGGTTGGGCGCCTTTGGGGACGGAGAGGCCCTTCTCCAGCCCAACCCATTGGAGCTTTGACCCTACTTTCAGGTCTGCATTAGCGTTTTCCATTTAGGAGTCCGCCAAGAATCTCCACGATGCAGGAGAAACCGCACCCTTTGTTAGAATCCAACTCTCGGGTCTTACCCAGAGGCAATAGGTTGAACTCTTTCGGTGGATCGATCTCCTCCACGATGGGGTTACACTGAGGATCCGCAAGCCAGCCGGGCTGCACTTTCACGCCGAGCCGCCTAGCGATATTGATGCCCATCCCATATGTGGACGTGTGGCGTTGTAGCCCCGTTCCCAGGCCCGGAGAGCACGGTTAAGGGGTGCAATCTCCCGATCGTCTCCGGGAGTGCGCGGCGGAGTTGCAGGGAAGTTCAGGATGACCGGCTGAAGAAATTATGGTACAGGAGTAGCCCTGCCTGGCCGCTCTTTTCGGGGTGGAACTGGGTGGCCACTAGGTTGTCCTTTACGATGACGCTGGGGAAGGTGACCCCGTACTCCGTCTTCCCGGCCACCACCTCTTGGTTCCGTGGGGAGGCGTAATAGCTGTGGACGAAGTAGAAGTTTGCGCCATCCGGGATGCCGTCAAATATAGGCAGGCCCGGCCTGTCCGGGCGTTGCCACACCTGGTTCCAGCCTATGTGTGGCACCTTTAGGCCGGAGGGAAGGCGCACCACGACTCCCGGCAGGATGTCCAGGCAGGGGCAGTTTCCCCCCTCTTTGGAAGTGGTAAAGAGCACCTGGAGACCTACACACAGCCCTAAGAAGGGACGCCCCTGGGCCAGTGCGCGCCGAATGGAATCCGCCAGGCCTGAACCCTCCAGCCTCTCCACGGCGGGCCGGGCCGCACCCACCCCCGGCAGCACAACTACCCGTGCCCGGTCAACATCCGCTGGCGAGGAGGTTACTGTTGCCTGGTATCCCAGAAAAGCAATGGCCTTGGCAACGCTCTTCAGGTTGCCGGCGCCGTAGTCAATTAGGGCTATCATCCTTGGCGGAGACCCCTTCCTCATAACGGGCTATGGTGAACAGCAGATCAGCCAGCCTGTTCAGATAGTGAAGCACCTCGCTGCTGGGCAAAAGGCCCTGATCCCGCACGCGTACCACTGCTCGCTCAGCACGGCGGATGGTGGCCCGTGCCAGATCCAGCGCTGCTGCGCTGGGACAGCCCCCGGGGAGGATAAAGCGTTGTGGCATGTCCAAGTCCATTTCCAGGGACTCAATGGTCTCTTCCAATCGCCCGGTCATCTCCGCAGTGATGCGATTCTTGAGGCGTGAGACATCCTCCGGGTGGGGAAGTGCCAACTCTCCGCTGAGTACCACCAACTCCTCCTGTATGGAGCGCACTATGTTGGAGACCTGTGGGGTGGATAAGCAGCAGGCCAGGCCCAGGGCGGAAGAGGCCTCATCCACAGCGCCGTAGGCCTCGCAGCGAGGGTCGGCTTTAGATACCCGCATGCCGAAAAGTAGGCTGGTCTCCCCCTCATCACCCTTTTTGTTAAAGGTCTTCATTTCTTACCCCCCAGCTTTTCCAGGGGGACAGACGCCTTGCACAGCGGGCACTTTTCCGGCGGGTAGGAAGGTGCCGGTGAGCGGTGGGTGGCGAACACCGGCGTTCCGCCCAGGGTGAACTGGGTATCCACGCCGAGGCGGCGGTCAACTATAACGGCGATGCCTACTACCCTGGCCCCTACCTTTTCTACGGCGTCAACCATGTGTCTTAAAGAGCCCCCCGTTGTCAGGATATCGTCAATGATGAGTGCCTTTTCGCCGGGGGCCAAGAGCTGGCCGCCCCTGATGGTGCGTTCCTCCCCTTCCCTATCGGCATAGGCCGAACGCACCCCAAGCTGTCGGGCCACCTCAAAGGCCAGCGGCACCCCGCCCAAGGTGGGGCCCACAACCACTTCCACGCCCTGGTCACGGAAATGGTATGTTATGGGCCGGCACAGGCGTGTGGTGAGGCGGGGCTGCTGCAGCACCCGCATCTTCTCCCAGTACACGGGGGAGTGGCGGCCCGAGGTAAGCAGAAAGTGCCCCTCCAGTACTGCTCCCCCCTGACGGAAGATACGCTCTACTCTATCCATCGTTTATCACCATGGGTCTCCCGTTGTGGGGCCTGTCACCTGGCATGCTCAAAGTTGGGCACCTTGCCCACCCGGTCCAGCGGCCAGAAGGAAAGCCAGGCCTGCCCCACGATGTTTTCCGCCGGAATAGGGCCTATACTCTCCCAGTCGGCAGAGTCTAGGCTGAAGTTCCGGTTATCGCCCAGCACAAAGTATAGCCCATCGTCAATCAGGCGCCGGGCAAAGGTGTAATCTGGGGGCACCTCAATATACGGCTCCATCAGCGGTTCCCCGTTGATGTATACCACCCCGTTTTCCGCCTCAACGGCGTCCCCCGGCAGGCCGATAACCCGTTTGATGAGCAGCTTATCCCAAGCCGGGGGGCGCAGAATGACCACATCCCCCCGTGTGGGCGGGCGGAAGAGGTAGCGCTCTCCCAGCCTGGTGTATACCAGCTTGTTGACCAGGATGTACTGTCCTTGGTAGAGGCTGGGTTCCATACTAGAGCCATACACCTTGTTGGTCTGAACGGTAAACTGGATGGCCGCATATACTACAAGGGCTAAGGCAAGTGTCTGTAATATTTCCCGGAGAATGCGCATTGTATTAGCAAGTAATTATAACCTATCGTTTTGGCCGCTGCCACCGTTATATAATCTAGACGGGCCAGAGGCCTGCCTCGCGGACCTCCTAAGAAAGAAGAGGAAACCTGAAAAAAGGACTGATTGTGCTTATTGCTGCGGTGTCACTGCTGCTGGCCGCATGCGACACAAAAGATGGAGGGGCCGTCACGTCGGGGCCTGCGGGTGGCCCTTCTGCCCCTCTGGCCGCTGCCGCGCGTGCATACCCCGGCGTGGGCACCTCACAGCAGTCCGGCCTGTGGGTCACGGGCGCAGGCCGGGTGACATATACCCCGGATATCGTATTGCTGCGACTGGGCGTAGAGGCCGAGGCGCTCATTGTGGCTGACGCGCAGGTGCAGGCACGCATGGCCATGGGCAGGGTGCTGGCCGTCCTAGAGGCTAAAGGCGTCCCCAAGGAGGACGTCCAGACCACACAGTTCTCTATTCAGCCGGTCTATCAATGGCTAGAGTCCAAGAGGAAGCAGGAGCTTACGGGTTACCGGGTAAGCAATATAGTGCAGGTCAAAATCCGGCAGGTATCGGCAGCCGGCGGGGTGATAGATGCCGCTGCCGAGGTCGGTGGCGATGTGGTACGCATTCAGGGCATAAGCTTTGACATAGATAACCCTTCCCTCCTCCAAGATCAGGCCCGGGACCTGGCCGTGAAAGAGGCGGTGGCCAAGGCCCAACAGATAGCCGGGGCCGCAGGCATAGCGCTGGCTGAGGTAATCTATATTGGCGAGACCACCTCCAGCCTCCCCACCCACGTTCCTGCCATGCGTATGGAGGCCGCTGCTATT
>JASLXN010000240.1 GCA_030740315.1 Dehalococcoidia bacterium
GTCTCGCAGGCGGTGCCGATGGCGTCGGCACCGCTGGAGCATGAGGATACGGTACATAAATTGGGTCCCTTGGCACCCAACATTATGGATATCTGCCCCGCTGCTATATCGGGAATCATCATGGTTGCCAGGAAGGGACTCACCCGGCCCACCCCTTTCTCCAATAGCACCTGGTGCTGTTCCAGAAGGGAGGAGATACCACCAATGCCGCTGCCGATGATGACTCCTATCTGGTTGCCGTTTTCCGACCCTATTTTTATCCCGGCACTTTTCGTTGCTTGAAGGGCGGCAGCCACGGCAAACTGGCAGAAGCGGTCCATGCGCCGAGCGTCCTTGCGGTCCATATAGTCGTTGGGGTCAAATCCCTTTACCTGTGCGGCGAACTTGGTGACGAAGCCGCTGGTATCAAAATGGGTAATCTCCGCCACGCCTGAGCTGCCTTTCATGAGGCCCTGCCATGTCTCTTGGGTGGACAGGCCCAAGGGGGAAACAACCCCCATTCCGGTGACCACAACCCGGTTCATTTATTGCCTCCTTTAGGGATAGAGCATCTGGCAGGACTGCTGGCGCAACTCATTTCTGAAATCAGGGTGAGCGATGGCCACCAACTCATCCGATCTCTGGCGCAGGGTCTTGCCGCGAAGGCGGGCAATGCCGTGCTCGGTAACAATGTAATCGGCCAGGTTGCGTTGCAACGTAACCGGAGTGCCCGGTGGCAGGTAAGGCACGATACGGGATACCTGGCCGTCCTTGGCGGTGGAAGGTACCACTATGATGGAGCGGCCACCCTTGGACAGCCATGCCCCATATACAAACATTATTTGCCCGCCGGCAATCCCCAGTATTTGCTGGCCGATGCCCTCGGAGCAAACCTGCCCGTACAGATCTACCATTAGGGTGTTGTTGATACTTACCATATTATCATGGGCTGCAATGACCCGGATGTCCTCCAAGTAGGCCACATCCACAAGGTGGAACAGCGGGTTATCCACCACCCACTGCATCTCCTCGGGGGTGCTGCCGCCGATAGTGGTAACTATAACCTTGCCCCGGTTGATGGTCTTGCGGCTGCCGTTGATTACTCCCTCCTTGACAAGGGTGATAATGCCTGGCGGTGTAGCCTCAGAGTGATAGCCGATATCACACTTTCCGTCCAGTAGGCCCAGCTTCACCATAGGCTCGGTGGTGCGTCCTACGCCTATTTGGATAGTGTCTCCGTCGCGCAGCAGACTGTTGACAAAACCTGTAATGTCCTTCACATATGGCTCAGGCTCCTTGAGGGCTCTTCCGGCCAGAGAGCCTGTCCCCGGTGCCCTTCCAGAACTGGTGTGCTCCACGAAGTAATCTATTTGGGAAACATGTACGAAATTATCGCCGTGGGTGCGGATGAGATGTGAGTTTACCTCGGCGATGACCAGGGGGGCGGCCTCCACCAGAGTCTTTTTGTTCCATAGCGAGGCTCCGAAGCTGCAGAAGCCGTGTTCATCCGGAGGGGAGACCTCGGTAAGCAGGACATCTGTTTTCATATTGGGAAGCTCCTGGAAGGGAAACAGGGTGCCGGTGTCAATATCCACGCGGTGGGCGTCCACCGCATCTTGGCAGGTGGCTGTCACCATACTTACGGTAATATTAAATATATCCTCCCAGCCGGGGTCATACCATCCGAAGTCGTAGCTCGGTGAAGGTATATACACCTTGATATTGCTGATATCCCTAGCCCTGGCCGCCAGGGCCAGGCCTATGGCATGTGCCTCCCGCCCCGGAGTGAAGACCACCGTCTGGCCGCCATGTATTCTACTTGCGGCGTCTTCGGCGGAGATTAACTTGTTGCTATATTCTTTTTTCCAGCCCACTCAATAACTCCATTGCGCTCGTTCTTTCCAACCAATCATTTTACTTGCTGTAGGGTCAGTCCTCAAGCCCAGGATGGTGAAAAAGGGACGATGAGAAGGCGAGAGCGGGGTGGCAAAAGTTGTTCCATACGCAGGCTATGGGGAGGTTTGGGATGGTTCGTGAGAGGCTATACAAAGTTGACACCAAATCCTGCAGTATAGTATAGTTTACCGAAACTTGCTGACAAGAAGGAGATTTATGCCTCGTGGGGAGATAGTGATATTTGACGAGCATTGCAAGGGCTGCGGCTACT
>JASLXN010000241.1 GCA_030740315.1 Dehalococcoidia bacterium
TGCGGTAATGCCGTCCGTGGCCCTCTCGTAGCCAATGACGCATTCCACCGTCCCGTCCATGAGCAACCCCTTAGCCTTGCTCCGTATCTCGTCAACCATGGTTTTCTCTGGATCCCAGGCGCTCTATCTCCTTCTGGAAGCTGGACACCACCTGGGAGAATTTCTTGCCCTCGGTGGAGGACACCCATTCTAGCCGGAGCCGCTCCTGCTCAATGCCCACGAAGTCCAGCAGAGGGCGCAGCAGTGCGAAGCGGCGGCGTGCGTAGTAGTTGCCTTCGCTATAATGGCAGTCACCGGGGTGGCAGCCAGCCACCAACACTCCATCCGCACCCTGCTGAAAGCTCTTGACCACCAACAATGGATCCACCCGTCCGGAACAGGGCACCCGGATGATGCGAATATTGGCTGGATAGCTCATCCGGCTTGTGCCGGCCATATCGGCCCCGGCATAGCTGCACCAGTTACACAGAAAGCCCACTATCTTGGGCCCGCCGTTCATGTCCACAGCGAGGTCACCTCGGCAAATAGTTGTTTATGAGTAGCACCCTTTACCCAAATGGCTCCGGGGCGGCAGGTGGCGGAGCACAGGCCACACCCTTTGCACAGCCCCTCGTTGACAGAAGCCACCGTGCGCCCGGCAACCATCTGTGCAGAGATGGCATTAAACGGACACACCTCTAGACAAAGCTGGCACCCTGAGCAACGGATGGGGTCTACCGCGGAGGTAGTAGGCTCGTTGAGCAAGGTCTCCTTGCTGAGAATGGCCAGCGCCTTGGCGGCGGCTGCACTGCCCCGGGCCACCGATTGTGGCACATCGCACGGCGAGACGCATGACCCGGCCAGGAAAACGCCATCGGTATGGGTCTCCACGGGGCGCAGCTTGGGATGGGCCTCTACCAGGAAATTGTCCTCATCATAGCTTATGTTGAGCATGCGGGCCACCCTATCGGCGCCTTCGCTGGGCACCACGGCAGCCGCCAGTACCACTAGGTCAGCGGCTATCTCCACCTGGCGACCTATCAGAGCGTCCTCACCCATGACTACCATTTTGCCGTCCTTGGGAAAGACCTTGGCCACCCGGCCACGGAGGTAAGTGGCCCCGGCATCCTCCTGAGCACGCCGCGAGAACTCCTCGTAGCCTTTACCAACCACCCGGTTATCTATGTAGAATATATAGCTCTGGGTCTCCGGGTCGTGCTCCCTGAGCATGATGGCATGTTTGGCCATGTACATGCAGCATATCTGACTACAGTACGCCTTGCCCCGAGCCTCGTCTCGGGATCCGATACAACTCAGGAACACGACGGTTTTTGGAGAGGCGCCATCCGAAGGCCGCAGCACATGCCCCTCGGTGGGGCCAGAGGCGGACAGCATCCGCTCCAGCTCCAGCCCAGTGATAACATCCGGGTACTGGCCGTAGCAGAACTCGCCATAAGCGGTGGGGTCAAAGGCATCGTAGCCGGTGGCCACCACTATTGTGCCAAACTTCTCCGTGACCACCTCGTCTTCCTGGTCCCAGTCCAGGGCCTGAGGTGGACAGAGCTTCTCACAGATGCGGCACTGGGGAGGCTTCTTGCCTTCTGCGCCGGAGGCTTCAAACTCCAGGAATTTGATGTAACGGCAATGAGCCTGGTCCACTACGGGCTTGGGGGGAACGGCCTGAGCGAATGGGATAAAGATAGAACTGCGCTTGCCCTGTGCCATATCAAATTCAGAGGCTACCTTCTCGGGGCACTTGTCCCAGCAGATGCCACAACTGGTGCATTTTGCGTGGTCCACCAGCTTGGCCTTCTTCTTTATTTGTACCTCGAAGTTGCCCACATACCCGCCCACCGACTCCACCTCGGAATAGGTGAGGAGCTCTATGTCCGAGCTTTGGGACGCCTCCACCATCTTGGGGGTGAGGATGCAGGAGGAGCAGTCCAAAGTGGGAAAGGTCTTGTCCAACTGGGCCATGCGGCCACCTATAGTGGATTGGCGCTCCACCAGTGTCACTGGATTTCCTGCGGCGGCGATGTCCAGGGCAGCCTGGATACCGGCGATGCCGCCCCCGATGACCAGCGCCCGCTTGGTAACGGGAATGGGCATAGGCGACAGAGGCTCGTTATGGGTGATACGGGCAATCGCC
>JASLXN010000242.1 GCA_030740315.1 Dehalococcoidia bacterium
AAACGGCGATGTGCTCATGGTGGGCTACATGAACCAGGAGGCCTTTGATCGTACCCTGACCAGCGGCGATGTGTGGTTCTACAGCCGCAGCCGCCAGGAGCTCTGGCACAAGGGGGAGACCTCCGGCAACTTCCTCCGGGCACGCTACATATCCACAGACTGCGATGGAGATGCCCTGCTGGTAGAGGCGGTGCCGGAAGGTCCGGTGTGTCACACCGGAAACCGCACCTGCTTCTTCACGCCGCTGTGGGAGGAAGAAGCGGCGAACCAAAAAGGCTGATTAGCGACCGTTGTTGCTCCCACCTACCCGCTCAGTTAGGTTTTTCTGATGAAAGAGCTTAAGCCGGAAGAACAATAACCAGTTAAGGTCAAGGCGCAGGGAAGCAGCCCACTTGCGCAAAAGCCCTAAGGGCGTAAATCCGATGAAGGCAGTGGTGGTTTCGATGGTGTTGGAGGCAAAAATAGCGGAGGTGAGGGTGGGGGCGATTCCGGTGGTGATGGTAGTAAGGGAAAATAAAGAAAGAGTCGCTTTCTCTTTGAGCCTGTATTCAAGCGCCCCGCAGTCCAAGAGGGACAAACATTCTAAGTAGAACTGCCCTCCCTTCGGTATTGCGGTACCGAAGCGGGGCAGTCCGGCGTCATTATTAATGGTAGGGCATACCGGATTCGAACCGGTGATCTCCGCCTTGAGAGGGCGGTGTCCTTGGCCGCTAGACGAATGCCCCTCTAAAGTGCGGGCTGGCCGGCCCGCACAGCGAAAGGTATTATACCGTAAACAGTCCAAACGGGCAACAGCATACCACGAGTTTGTATATAAAAGACCTTCCAACAAGGTAGAGCCCTTTAATCGGGGTGTGGGATATCTCCCACAGAGACAAGACTGGATGGGCATGCGGAATAAGATGCTTTTTTAGAGGGCAGGGAGACCTGCCGGTTCAGGCGTTACGTGGCCAGCGCTCCAGATGTGTTTCTTTGGCCTGTGGGTTGAGCAGACCAGGGGGGAGGTGACCCCGGAGCACGCTAAACACATTCTCCTCCACCCCCCGCCTGAGATCCGCTACGGCCTCGTTGGAGTATTGGGCGGTGTGGGCGGTGATGATTACGCGGTCCAACAGCAAAAGGGGACTATTGTGGGGTGGGGGTTCAGGGTCTGTCACATCCAAGGCGGCACCGGCCAATACACACTCCTTCACCGCCTGTGCTAAATCAGCCTCATTGATAAGGCCGCCGCGGGCGGTGTTGATTATGTATGCCGTAGATTTCATCTTCTTAAGCTCTCCCATGCCTATCATGCCCCGGTTTTGTAGGGTAAGGTTGGTGTGTAGAGAGACGTAGTCCGACTCCCGTAACAGGCTGTCCAAGTCCACCTTCTCCACGCCCATATGTTCCATGGCGGCATCCGGCACAAAAGGGTCAAAGGCTATCACGCCCATGCCAAAGGCCTTGGCCCGGGGCACCAGCGACTGGCCTATACGGCCCAGGCCGACGATGCCCAGTACTTGGCCGGAGAGACGGGGCAGCCCGTACTTTTGCATAATATTGTAGCGTATCTCAGGCTTCTCCGGAGTACTCCAAGCCTTCTGGCGCACCGCCTGAGCGATGGGTATCAGTTTGCGATTACAGGCCAAGATTAGCGCCATGGCGTGGTTGGCCACCTCTTCTTGGCAGTAATCGGGTACATTGGCCACCAGTATACCCCGTTCGGTGGCAGCCTCTATGTCCACGCCGTCATAGCCGATCCCGATAACGCTTATGAGACGGCAGTGCTGCATGTTCTCTATGACCCGGCGGGTGTACGGCTGCATGGCCGTGATGGCGACATCGCAGACCTTGGTGGCCGCCATGATTCCATCTTCCCCGTTACAGGGAGTGTGTCTAAAGGTTGCATCCAGCCTCTGATAGGCTTCCTCGCTTGAGGGTATACCCGGATAACGGAAGAGGGTCATAACCACCTTGTAGCTCATGCCTGGCATATCCCAGTGCGGGCTAGGTGTGCCCCACGGCGCAGTGCCGCCAGATTGAGGCTCAACGATTTCTCCCTGCCGGCATACCGTTTTTCCAGATGGCTTTCCACCACCGATTGGAGCAAGGCCCCAGTAAGCTCCAAGTAGGCGCCAAG
>JASLXN010000243.1 GCA_030740315.1 Dehalococcoidia bacterium
TGTGCACAGCCCAGAGAAAAAGGGACTTCATCCCTATGGCGAGGAGCCTTCTATCCCAAATCTATCCATCCAGGGGCACAACTCCAACCGGGACATGACTGTCTTCAGGGCGATGCGCACCGGAAGCTTTGCATACCTGCTGGCTATATCGGCAATTTCCACTTTACCCGGACTTTTCCTCTTAAGCCACCTGGTGGCGTACGTGACAGATAAAGGTATCTCGTCAGGTGCAGCAGCGGGCGCACTGGGGCTGATGGGAGCGTTCAATGTGATCGGGCGTTTGGCGTTAGGCCCTCTGGGTGAGAGGATGGGCTGGATGCGAACCTTCGGCTTTTCCTGCTTTGCTTGTGCGCTGGCTACGCTGTGGCTCATTGTCGTCACAGAGCTATGGATGCTCTATGTGTATGCTGTTATCTACGGCTTCTTCTGGGGCGGACGACTTCCTCCTTTTTTTGCAAGTGTCGCGTGGCTGTTCGGCACCGCTTCTCTGGCAGAACTTATCGGTTTCACACTGGCTGCTAGCGTGGTGGTGGGCGCTGTAGCACCCTTCTTGGCCGGGTTCGTCTTTGACCAGACAGGAAGTTACCTCTTGGCTCTCATAGCCAGTGTGGCCTTTTTCGCGGTTGGAGGTATTCTCTCTTTGCGGATCCGTCCCCCCAAGCCCCACTCGCCATAGTCTCAGCGGATAATAATAAATAGATGTGCCACTGCATGCCACTCTCCGTTTAATTCTGAGCAGCAGCAGGTAGTACGGGTTATGTGTCACGGTTTTTATTGACTTTCCGCAGCCCTTATTCCAACATAGTCGGCGAGCGGGCGGTTGGCGACGGCAGGAGGAAAGGAGCTAAGGAGATGAACTACCAGGTTATCCTTTATGAGAAGATGGGCCGCATTGCCACCGTTACTTTCAACCGACTACAGCGCAGGAACGCATGGAACGACCAGGTAACAGACGAGTTCATAGATGTTTTCCACCGCATGGAGGCGGACCCCGAAGTGCTGGTGACAATCCTCACCGGCAACCAGGAGGGCAGGGCCTTCTCCGCGGGTGCTGACCTCAAGGATCCCAAAACCCACGCCGCGAACTCGGTGGCCGACCATGTGGCCGGCATCGACATGCGGGGCATGGAGCTATTCAACTGCATTGCGGACTATCCGAAGCCGGTGATTGCAGCAATCAACGGGTACGCCATTGGGGTGGGGTTCCAGGTCTGCCTCTGCTGCGATATCCTGTTGGCCGCTGAGGAGGCGCAGTTTGGGTTGCCTCAGGTGGCATTGGGCATCATGCCCGCTTATGGGGGGGCGTTGCGCCTGGCCCGGTTCGTGGGAAAGGGCAAGGCCATGGAGATGGTGCTCACCGGGGAACACATTAACGCCCAGGAGGGTCACCGGGTGGGCTTGCTCAACCGGGTGTTGTCGCTGACGGAGCTTATGCCTGCGGCAAGGGAGTTGGCCCTGAAGTTAACTTCGCTCCCGCCCAACTCGGTGCGTATGGCTAAGGAGTCACTCAACAAGGGGCTGGACATCGGTAACATGAAGGACGCCGCCCAGACCGACATCTATCGTTTCATGGCCCTCACGATGACCCGGGACAGCCAGGAGGCCCACCAGGCCTGGCGGGAGAAGAGAGCGCCTGTGGTACGGGGGGAGTAACCCTGCATCGTGCTGTGTGCGTTGCCGCTGTCGCATACTGAACTGCCTCTCGGGTAACCTGATGGGACAAAGCAGGTTGCTAAGAAACCTCTACTTCGCGAAGCAACTGCCCCTCTTCTGACGGCGGAGAGGGGTGACGAAGCATGGTGAACAGTGAGGCAGCTACTAGCAGGACTATAGTGAAAGTAATGAGGACGATGGTGTAGCTTCCCGTATGGTCAAACACCCAGCCGGCGTAGATGGGTGCGATGAAGGTAGCTATGCTGTAGCTCATTCCCATAATCCCCCGCAAGGTGGCATAGCTGCGGCGTCCGAAGTAGTCCCCTATCAGTGCCCAGTTGAGGGGCGCTGTCGCCCAAGTAATGGCTATCCCGATGGGAAAAACAAAAAGGGCAATGGCAGATTGACTCAGCACAATCCCCAGCATCCCCACGGGTGCGGCCAGGGTACCTATGGCGCATAA
>JASLXN010000244.1 GCA_030740315.1 Dehalococcoidia bacterium
CCTTTCCACCCAACCCGAACGAAGTATTCGTCCGAAGGCATACGGACTCTATGTACTGTTTACCAGACTCCGGTGAGGTCCTTCATGCCTGAGGCGGGCTGGCATCCTGCTGTAGCACCCCCGTAGTGTTAGAATTACCGGTAAGGAGGTAGCCATGTTCTATCATCATCCTGGTTGGGAGCAAGGGGCATGGGAGAATCCGGTCAGGGCGCTGATAAGCCTCACGCCAACGGAGTCAAAGCGCCTGATAGCCAAGGGTGTGGCCGCACTGCCAGAGGTGCGGCGAGCACTGGAGAAGGGGATTATAGTCATCGCCCGGGGCACCACCAACGCCTTTGTGGCCGAGGAGGTAGCGGGTATCAAGATAGAGCCCAAATGTCTCTACGCCGCTGGTATCATTCTGGATGGTGAGCTTTCCGCTAACCCACCCGGTGTCCGGATGAAGCCCATCGCACTGCGTCAGGGCAAGCCCACCGGCCTCTCCCCCGCCGAGGCTCTACAGGAGTTCGGCGAAGAGGATGTGTTTATCAAGGGAGCCAACGCTCTGGACCCGCAGGGGAACGCAGGGGTGCTGGCGGCGGGGGAGCGTGGAGGCACCATCGGCGAGGCCCTGCCGGTAGTACTGCCCCGGGGCAGCTATCTGATAATGCCCGTGGGCTTGGAGAAGCTGATACCATCGGTGGAGCAGGCCGCCCGGGCCTGCGGCATCTTCCACTTCAAGTACAGCACCGGTCTACCCGCAGGGTTGGTGCCTGCTCCCGGTGCTCTGGTGGTAACCGAGGCCCAGGCATTCCAGGCACTTACCGGGGTGCAGGCGGTGCCCGTGGCAGCCGGAGGCATTGCAGGCTCGGAGGGCACCACAGTGCTATCCCTGGAAGGGGATGAAGGCCAGATAGAGCGTGCCATGGTGCTGGTGAAGTCTATCAAGGGAGAGATACCGGTCGGCAGACCGGAAGCCAGGGTAAATCCTCCGGCAGCCGAGCTTGACTATGAGGCCCTGCCCCAGTGGCAGACGCTGCACTCAGTCCCGCCCCGCTCGTAGGTGGTGGCGTGTGGTCGCTTCTGGTTATCGGTGGTATTGTGTTTATATTCATAGCGGTGGGAGCCGTGCTTTTCTGGGGCGCTGAGGCCCTGTCCCTGGTCCTGCTGTGTGCACTGGTGGATGGGGACGAGGGGCTGGCAGGCCCAGAGGACGGGTGGGCCAATTCCGAGCTCCCGCCCCTGGAGCAGATTAGGAATACCGAGGGCTTGAGCCTGTTGGCCGGAGTGGGGCTGAGGCGGATTATGTGGCTGGTGGACAGACTTGAGGGCTGGAGGCCTTTCACTAGGCGGTTCCTGTGGGGCCTGTTACTGGGCCTAACTGCCATATTTTTACGTCTGAGCGCCATATTGGACAGAGCGTTGCGCAGGCCCGCCCCGGAACGGTCTCAGCGGCAGTTGGGGCGCAGGCTGCTCTATGAGATGGTCGCCTCTCACCGGGCTTAGAGAGGCATGTCAATCATGGACGCGCCAGGGCATCAAAATCACAAGGCCCACATGGTCCACTACGGCTGGGTTGTAGTGGGAGCTTCTTTTCTGGTGCTGATGAACTACGGCATCTTCTACTCTTACGGTGTCTTTTTCAAACCTCTGATTGCCGAGTTCGGATGGTCCCGGGCAGAGACCTCCCTGGCCTTTTCTTTCTACCTAGTGACATACTCCACTACGGGCATTCTGATGGGTTGGCTCAGCGACCGAAATGGCCCGCGGTTGCCCATTTTCCTAGCAGCGCTGCTTATTGGTGGAGGACTGGCTGCCCTGAGCTGGATATCTTCGTTGTGGGCGCTCTACCTCTTCTTCGGACTGGTGGCCGCCTTGGGGCATGGAGCAAGTTGGATTGTTCCGGTGAGCACGGTGGTGCGCTGGTTTGAACGGCGACGAGGGATGGCGATGGGTATAGTTACCGCTGGGATGGGTGTGGGCACCCTTATTTTCCCATTCCTGGCCAACTATCTAATATCTTCCCTAGGGTGGAGGCAGGCCTTCTTGGTTGTGGGGGTGGTGGCTTTTACTTATAATGCCGTGGCTGCCTTTATACTACGGCGCGGGCCGGACTCC
>JASLXN010000245.1 GCA_030740315.1 Dehalococcoidia bacterium
TCATTAGCTTCACAGTGCTCAGCACCTCATTGCCCTTTCTGGGGCCTGCGATTACCAGGCCGCTGTGTGGATCCACCACATCTCCGAAGGCATTGACGACCGCTAGGGCAGCCACAACAGTGTCTCTCACTCTAAGGGAGCAAGTGCCCAGCCCGCCTTTGGTGGCCCGTTCAATCCCCAACAGTTTGCCAACGGTAGCCCCGGTGCCTGCGCCCACGCTCCCCTCCTCCACCTCCGTCCCGGCGGCCAGGCAGGCTTGGTAGCCCTGATCCGGCCCCGGCCTGACATCCGCCCGGCCGAGATTGAGGTCAAACAGCACGGCAGCGGGAACGATGGGTATCCGAGCCACGCTGGTGTCAAAGCCGTAACCCCGCTCCTCCAGATATCTGACTACACCGGAGGCGGCATCCAATCCGAAAGCGCTGCCCCCGCTAAATATTATGCCATGCGTTTGTTGTACCAAGTGCATTGGCCGTAACAGGTCCGTCTCTCGGGTGCCGGGGGCCGATCCACGCACCTCACCGCCTGTGACGGCGCCCTGAGGACACAGCACTACGGTACAACCGGTAACGGCTTCAGCATCCGTCCAGTGGCCTACGGTTATTCCGGGTACATCTGTAAGGCGGCCCAATCTTCTCCTTACTAAGTATCGTACAATAAATAAGGCTTCCCTCCGCCGGAAGAAAGCCTTGACCATCCTGAACTGACCTATGTACCGTCTCGGTCGGCTCCCGATCCAAGCGGAGTCTGGTTCGCCTTCTGCAGTCCACCGCCTCATAAATGCGAGGTCGGCAGCTTTAAAACATCTTAAGTATATAGGGCTTACAATGGTTGTCAAGTCGCTAAGATGCAGTCGCATCAATGCTTTTTAGGGGAAAAGGCTCATTCTTCGGGGCGAGCGGTAAGAAGTTCCGAATAGAGGGGAAAACAGAGGCGGCGCAGTGTGGCCAGCAACTGAGGGTTACTGGAGGACAGAGGTGTAAGAGAAACCCGGCCCATGCGTACGGCCCTGACATCAGTGCCGGGATCGTCCTTCCACTCCGCATTGCCCCTCACCACCCAATAGTACTTGCGCTTGCCATCCCACCCCTCCTCCACTACATCGGCGTAGGTACGCCGGGCCAGCCGGCCTACCTCAATGCCCTGGATGTCGTAGAGGGAAACATTCGGTAGGGTAACATTCAGGAGCAGGTTCCTGGGAAGCTTCCCTCGGGCAAAGAGGCCCGCCAGCAACGGGGCCAGCTTCGCCGCTGCCTCAAACTTAACATTGTGTAGCGCGCCCACGGAAAGTGCCACCGAGGGTAGTCCGTAGAACCATCCTTGGCAGGCAGCGCCCACGGTGCCCGAGATGTAAACGTCGTTACCCAGGTTAGCTCCCTGGTTAATGCCGGCCACCACCATATCCACCCCATCCTTCGCCAGGTGACCTAGAGCCAGAATGACGGCATCGCCGGGGGTTCCTTCCACGGCATAGGTTTCCACACCAGTAACGGGGGCATCCACCGGAACGATACGTAGCGGGTTGTGCAGGCTTATGGATGTGCCCACCCCGCTCTGTTCCCGGTCTGGGGCCACCACCACAACCTCTGCCACCGTTTGAAGCGACTTTACCAGTGCCCACAGCCCGGGAGCACGAACGCCATCATCATTTGTGACCAGCACTTTCAAGACAAGCCCCAGTATAGCATACCTTTCGGCTTGCCCACCCCTCCTTGCGGAGTCTATAATCTAAACTTGGTCTATTACCTAAACCTTCTAGAGCTTTCGTCGGAGGCAGTTTGCCACAGCGGCTATTGATAGACGGCAACGAGGCCATAGCCCGGGGGGCTATTCAGGCCGGGTGCCGCTACTTCTTTGGCTATCCCATCACCCCTCAGAGCGAGATTGCCGAGTTCATGTCACGAGAGCTGCCACAGATAGGCGGCACATATGTGCAGTCCGAGTGCGAAGGGGCATCAATATATATGGTATACGGCGGTGCCCTAGCCGGCTCGCGGGTGATGACCTCCACCTCCAGCCCCGGTTTCTCTCTCATGCAGGAT
>JASLXN010000246.1 GCA_030740315.1 Dehalococcoidia bacterium
TACCATGGCAGCCATGTCCTGCTGTGTGAGCCGGGGGCCATCCTCCCTGTCTACCAAATTTTCCAGCAGCACCTTGGCCAGACGGCCTATTACATGGCGGAAGGACAGATCCTCGGCAAGGGTAACCATCTGGCGCAGCCGATCGGCAAAAACACGCAAAATGTTCATAGTCACCTGGGGGTACAGGCGTACGATTTCCCACATTTTATCAACGGGGATAGAATAGAGACGAAGGGGTTCCAGAGCTACGACGGTGGCCGGGTTCAGACCTCCGTCAAACACCGGCACCTCGTTGAAGGTATCACCCTTGCGCATGATGCGTAGCACCAGTTCCCTCCCCTCATGGGAGTTCCTAGTCACCTTCACGCTACCCGAGGCCACGAAATAGACGGCTCCGCAGAGCTCACCTTCCAGGATTATAACCTCTTGGCGGTCATAATGTTTCTCGAAAAAGAAGGGCGTTAAGTCATTCATCTGCTCGTAGGAGAGGCCTTGAAAGTAAGGGATGTGTTTGAAAAGTTCAGATATCTCAACCGTTGGGTTACCTGCATCGCCTACCATGCCACCGTGATTATACCACCACAGGCGGCATACGAGCATGTGAACGGGCTATCACTGCGGGCTGGGGGCGATAACGGCTAACACCGTCATTCTCTGCCGTGCCTTGATGCCGTGCAGCACATCGGGAGGGCAGAAGACTATTGCACCGGCACCCACCTCCTGCTCCTCCTCGCCGACAAGCACGGTACCCGCCCCTTCCACAATATGGAAACATATCTCAGAGGGTGCAGTATGGGGAGACATCTCCTGGCCGGGCTCAAAACCGAATAGCACCACCCGCATCTGTGTAGAGTTGTGCAGCAGCGTGGGGCGTATCCTTTCAGGGTCAGTCTTTAAGACCTCAATCAGTTTATGTATTTCCACTATCACCCCCTCCTATTCTAGCAGTCTAAACCCGGGCTTCCGCCGTCCGCTGCAGGGCTTTTAGCAGTTCATCAATATCCGCCCCATCCTCTCCGGCGGCAGTTCCCAGGCTGCGGGCGCCGCCGCAGCAGGAGTCTATGCCGAATGTATTGAAAACGCTCATCACCTGAGGGTAGCATTTAAGCACATGGTTGATAGTCATTTCTTGAGATATCTCGGCCTTCATATCGCCTCCTCATTTAATAAGGTTAGCCCTTATGGTAATGTACCTCAGCGACATAAGTCACATACCTTTTTAGCTCCATATAATAACATATCGCAAGGAGGAAAATGAACCGCACGACTCTGGGCTTTATCTTTACCGGCATGGCATATCTGATGGTGGGGGTGGGCCTAGGTCTATATATGGCCATAGACGAATCTGCACGCATACTCGGGCCGGTGCACGCCCATGCCAACCTGGTGGGTTTTGTCACTTTCAACATTTTTGGCATTGGCTACCACATCCTGCCCCGTTTTCGCGGCCGGCCGCTATACAGTGAGGGGTTGGCCTGGGTGCAGTTCTGGGCGGCTAATATCGGCTTGGCCGGTTTTCTGGTGTTCACCGCCACCAGGATATATTGGGGGGTTGGAAGTAACCAGCGGGCCGTTTTTGCCGCCCTTATGGCCCTTTCGTTCGTTCTCTTTGTATACAACATGGGACGTACCATGATTCAAGTACCGCCCCAGCAAAAGTAAGGAGGTAACGCTGTGTCCCAGGCAACAACATTCAATAAGGATATGAACATCGGGGAAATCCTAGATGCAAGGCCCGAGGCTATGAAGGTCATAGAGAAATACTTCGGCCAGGGCTGCTTCACCTGCCCCGGCATGAGGACGGAGTCCATTGCTTTTGGGGCTACGATGCATAATGTGGATCCCGATAAAATGGTGGAAGAGATTAACGCCATATCTGAGTCCGGCTGAATCGCTGTGTCTGCTGTTACCGGTCAGTAACGGAAGCCATCCGTCCTCCTGCAGATCAACGCAGGTCGTCCCAGTGGGCGTACCAATAGAAAAGCCTTTCAGAGTAAGGGCGAAAGCTCCAAT
>JASLXN010000247.1 GCA_030740315.1 Dehalococcoidia bacterium
CTAAGGCCGGTGATGTACAGAGCAACCCGAGGCGCAAAAGCCACCGAGACCTTCTCAGCGTTATCAGGGTCCTGCATATACATGACCCTGATAACGCGAAGGTAATAGTAAGCAGACACCGCACTGTTCAGCACGCTCACCACTACCAGCCATGCTAAGTCGCTCTTCATTGCGGCGCTGAACATATACAGCTTGCCCATGAAGCCCGCCGTAGGAGGTATACCCAATAGAGAGATCATCGAGAAAGCCAGGATTACGGCCAAGAGGGGCGCCTGACGCCCTATCCCTGCAAAGCTGCTTATCATATCACTGCCCGTACGACTGGAGATGGCAATGATGGCAAAAAATGCCGCCAGGTTGGTAACAGCGTAGGCCACCAGATAGAAGAGGACCCCGCTTGGGCCAGTGGTAGTCTCCCCCGCGGGGACTCGAGCGGCAATAGCGGCAACACCGACCATCAGAAAGCCAGCGTGTGCGATGGTGCTGTATGCCAACATTCGCTTTATGTTGTTCTGGGAAATGGCCACCAGGTTGCCCACGGTCATGGAGACGGCAGCAAGCACGGCGAACAGGGTGGCCCAGTCCAGGCTGATCTCACCGAAGGCCATGTGGAACACCCTGAGTATGGCCGCGAAACCCGCAGCCTTGCTTGCCACGGAGAGATAGGCGGTGATGGGGGTTGGCGCACCCTCGTACACATCAGGGACCCACATCTGAAATGGCACAGCGGCTATCTTGAACCCGAAGCCAGCGACTATCATGACCACGCCCAGGAACAGGGCGTGGCTGCCAAAGGGGACGGTGGCATCCAGGGATGTCCCCAGTCGCTCAAAGATGCCCGGAAGCTGCGTTGTGCCTGTAAAACCATAGACAAGGGTCATGCCGTACAACAGGACTGCCGAGCTCATGGCGCTAAGCAACAAGAACTTGATGCCGGCTTCGGTGGAGCGCGAGTCCCGCAGAAAGGCGGCCAAGGCAGCCAGCGGCAGAGCCGTCAATTCCAAGGCAATGTATATGGAAACCAGGTCCGTGGTAGCCGCCAGGAGCATCATCCCGCTGGCCGAGAAAAGCATCAGGCCATAATACTCTCCTTGGAACTGCCTGATGCGGGAAACGTACTCCACGGAGGACATGACCACCAGGGCAAGTATCCCCATGATCAGAAATTTGAAAAACAGGCTGAACTTGTCCACCACAAGGGTATTAAAGATGCCCACCATCTGCCCATCGGCCTCACCGCTCAGGTTCCCCCATAGGGCTATGCTAAAGGCTAAGGGGACCAACAGGCCCACTACTGAGACGGCGGCCAGTACTCCCTTCCGTCGCAGCACCATATCCAAGATGATTACCACTATACCTAGAGATGCCAGGGACAGCTCGGGGGAAAGCAGATATACATCGTGAATGGTCATATCCATCTCACCATTAAGGTCTTACCACCTGTTGCAGAGACTGGATTATCGGCTCTAGTCCCTGCGTGAAGACATCGGACACGACGGCAGGGTAGACGCCGACCACCATGATAGTAATAACCAGCACCGCCATTGGCACGGCTTCCACCACCGTGGCATCACCAAGGCTCGCGAATCGCTGCAGCGACGGGCCAAAAAAGGTCCGTTGAATCATCCACAGAATGTATCCCGCGGTTATGACGATGGCAAACACCGCAAGAGCCGTGATCCAACTCCATACCTGGAATGTTCCCAGGAACACCAGGAGCTCGGATACAAACCCGCTTGTACCGGGAAGACCCAGGGAGGCCAGTCCTGCTACCAGGAAGGCCACGGCTATTATAGGCATATGGGCGGCCAGGCCACCCATATCCGGGATGTGCCGGGTGTGAGCCTTGTCGTAGACAAGGCCTACCAGCAGGAAAAGAAGCCCGGTGATGGTCCCGTGGGTGAACATTTGCATGGCGGCACCCGTAAGCCCCACCGACGACACCGCCCCTCCCACTCCCACCACCGAGGATATCCCAAGCAGCACATATCCCATATGGCTGATACTG
>JASLXN010000248.1 GCA_030740315.1 Dehalococcoidia bacterium
TCCATATTCTATAGGGATGGGTGGCGCAAGGTGCTGCTGGCAACCTCATCCGGAAGCTTCATTGAGCGAGTCAAAAAGGATGTGGCCCTGCGGGTAAGCGCCATCGCCCGGGACGGCGGCGAAGTGCAGCAGGCCGGCATGAGCGTGGGTAGCGCCGGGGACTTCACTACGGTGGAAGGTATACACGGCCAAGTGACAGAACTGGCCCAGCGAGCGGTGGATATGCTATCTGCCCCCTCTGCCCCCGCAGGTGAGCTACCCGTGGTGCTGGACCCTATTCTGGCCGGAGTTTTTATTCACGAAGCCTTTGGGCACCTCTCCGAGGCCGACCATATATACGAGAACGATAAATTGCGCGAGATAATGGTGCTGGGACGTCGCTTCGGTGGACCGCATCTCAATGTGGTGGACGGTGCGGCTATCATCGGTTTGAGGGGTAGCTACCGCTACGATGATGAGGCGGCCCCGGCTACCCGCACCTATCTCATACAGGAGGGGGTGTTGGCTGGGAGGTTGCATTCCCGGGAGACGGCAGCCCGTATGGAGGAGACCCCCAGCGGAAACGCCCGAGCCATAGACTATCGCTTTCCACCCATAGTGCGCATGACCAATACCCTCATCGAGCCGGGGCAGGCGTCGTTTGATGACTTGCTGGAGGGGGTCAAAGAGGGTGTTTATGCACGCAACTGGTACGGCGGCACCACTAGCATGGAGATGTTCACCTTTTCTGCCGGTGAGGCTTTCATGATTCGGAACGGGAGGTTGGCGGAACAGGTGCGTCCGGTGACGCTCAGCGGCAATGTGTTTACTACTTTGGGAAACATAGACGCCATCGGCAACGACTTGGAAATGAACCAAGGAGGGGGGTGTGGAAAGGGTGGACAGATGCCTTTGCCCGTGTCCAACGGCAGCCCGCACATCAGAATACGCAAATGCATCCTAGGGGGCAAGTAGTGGAAGAGTTGGTGGATAGGGCCCGACGTGTGGCGGAGGAGGCCGAAGTCTTCCGTGTAGAAGTTGAGGAGACACCGGTGATATTTGAGGCTAACCGCCTCAAGCAGCTGATGACCCGACAGAGCCGCTCTGTATCGCTGCGCCTGGTACACAAAGGGCGCATTGGCTTTGCTATCAGCAGCGGTGTGGAAGACGTTGGAGCACTAGTGGAGCAGGCGCTTCAAGTGGCCCAATTCGGTGCTGAGGCCCGTTTTCACTTCCCAGTCCTAGAGGCAGGGACTACTGTGGATATATACGACCCCGAAGTGGAGCAGATGTCCCTTGAAAGCATGGTGGCCTTGGGGGAGGGCCTTATTGATGGGGTGCGCCAGGGTGTGGCGGACCTGGTCTGCGAGGCGAGGATTAGCCGGGCGATGGCTACTGTGACCGTTGCCAATACCCGGGGAAGTAGCATCAGCTATAAGCGGAGCTATTTTGGCGTGGACGTGGAGGGATTGCAGGTAAAGGGCACGGATATGCTCTTTGTCGGCGATGGCTTATGTTCATGCAGACCTATCAAGGATACCTCCACAGTGATAGCCTCGGTTGTGCGCCAACTGGAGCTTTCACGGAATACGGCTAGGGCACCTAATGGGCTTATGCCTGTTGTGCTCACCCCGATGGGTGTGGCCAGCGCCTTATTCCCCCCCCTGGCGGTGGGGTTTAATGGCCGTATAGTTCTGCAGGGGGCGTCCCCTCTTAAAGATAAAGTGGGGGAGACCGTATTTGATAGCAAACTATCTTTAGCGGATGATGCTAATCAGGCTTATCGGCCATCCAGCCGTCCTTGGGATGATGAGGGGGTGCCCGTCCGGCGTATCGCACTGATAGACCGGGGGGTGGTTGGTGGTTTTATCTATGATTTGCAGACCGCAGGCCAGGCCGGTACCCAGAGCACTGGCAGCGCACAGCGTCAGGGTCGTGGCCTGCCTTCACCGGGTATCAGTGCGTTTACGGTGGCACCGGGAGAGGCCACACTGGAAGACATGATAGCTGACATGAAAGAAGGATTGG
>JASLXN010000249.1 GCA_030740315.1 Dehalococcoidia bacterium
GGCTGGAGGCGCTTGGGGCCGAGCTTATACCGTATATCCCTCACCGCCAGGAAGGCCACGGGCTGCAGATGACCGTGTTGGAACGCCTCTACCAGCAGGGAGCCACTCTGGTCATCACCGCTGATTCCGGTACCACCTGCTACCCGGAGGTGGCCAAAGCACAGAAAAGAGGCCAAGACATCATTATCACCGACCATCACTCCTGTACGGATGTGTTGCCCCCTGCGGTGGCCATGGTAAACCCCAAGCACCCGAATTCAGCCTACCCTTTTCCCGATCTGGCTGGTGTTGGAGTAGCCCATAAGTTCATGGAGGCCCTATTGCACAGCCTTGGCAAGGAGGAAAGGGTTTCTTTATCATTCGACCTAGTAACATTGGGTACTGTAACCGATGTGGCCCCCATGCGCGGGGAGAACCGCTATCTTGTAAAACAGGGCCTCAAAATGCTGCACCATCCTAGCCGCCCAGGCCTTGCCGAACTCATCGGCCAGGCCCGGCTAGACCCGGCTAATATAGATACCGAGACTATCGCCTGGGTGCTCGGGCCACGCCTCAATGCCGCAGGGCGAGTGGAACACGCCTCCCTCAGCTACCAACTCCTGGTAACAGAAGACAAAGTGGAGGGCCAGCGCATAGCGGTTGAACTGGAAAAGCGCAACCTGGAAAGGCAAAGGCTCACCGAACAGGCACTGTCTAAGGCCAGGGATATGGCCGAGGCCCAAAAGGAAAACCGGCTCCTGCTGGTGGCCAGCCCGGAGTTCTCTGTGGGAGTGGCCGGTCTGGTGGCCGGTAAACTGGTAGAGGAGTTCCGCCGCCCCGCCATCGTAGTGCGCTACGGGCCGGATAGCTGTCGCGGTAGCTGCCGAAGCATACCGGAGTTCGACATGGTAGGCGCCCTTGCTGATTGCTCCAACCTGCTTCTCCGCTATGGGGGACACCCTATGGCTGCCGGATTTAACCTGCCCACCCAAAATCTGGAGGCATTCAACCAGCGTTTGCAGGATAAGGCGCAAAGAGACCTAGACGGAGTGGACCTCCGCCCCCTCCTAAATATAGATGCCGAGCTACCGCTAGAGCAAGTGGGGGGTACAACCATCAGCTTATGCCAACGTCTGGCCCCCTTTGGCCTGGGCAACCCCGCACCCACCTTACTTAGCCAAGGAGTAGAGGTGATAAAGGCCCAGCAGGCGGGCAATAACGGCGAGCACATCAGACTTAAGCTCAAGGCCGGGCACATGGTCTGGCCAGCCATCGCCTTCCGTCGCAACGAAGCAGCGCCGCCTATCGGCACACCACTGGACATCGTGTATAACCTCCGGGTAAACCACTGGGGTGGCGAAAGCCATATGGAGTTGAACATCCTGGACCTCCAGCCAGCTACCGGATAGACAGCAGCCTGCGCAAAACCTCAGACGGACATCCTAGAGCCACATCGCTATGCAGGGAGAGCCGATACGCCCCATCCCTGCGCAGCCACCGCCTCTCAGACTGCTATCAGCCCCACCACGGCAGCAATAATAACCAGCATCATCATCGCCATCGCCGCCGGGCGCCTGGAGATGGTGGAATAAAGCTAAGCGGGACTGCTACTTGGTTGCTCAAGTAAGCACAAACACGAGATTCTTCGCTTTGCTCTCCGAAGGAGTCCGGAGCCCTTCGGGCAGAATGATACCAGAACCCTTGTCACTCTGATCGTAGCGAAAGGCATCACCCTGCAAAACATACTCACGCTTTTTTCTGCAAGCATATACCATGCAGCAAAGGCCCGCACGAGCAGGCCTACTCTACCTAAGCCCCTACCTCCCTCTTACCTTCACCCGCGGGGACACGAGGCAACAGCTTTCCTCTGGCGGCCAGCAGAGGCACAGTGACCACCACCACCAGCAGAGCGATAACCTGTGCCTGATGCAGCCCCAGGAAGAAGGTATCGTTGACACGGGAGAAGTTGATAAAAAAGCGCCCCGAGGCGTAAAGGGCCAG
>JASLXN010000024.1 GCA_030740315.1 Dehalococcoidia bacterium
AAGCCCAGTGGACTGGCCATGTTACCCCTCACTCGCTAACCACCTCTTTGCGAGGGCCGGAAGTAGTGAGAGAGCGGTTTGCCCTGTACTACCGTCTCCCCTGGAGTAGCTGTGGGCGCTGGTGCCGGGGGTGTTGCAGCAGGTGGTGCTGTGGGTGGTGGAGGGGGTGGTGCTACGGAGATGCCCGCAGGGGAAGCCTGGGACGGTGGTGGTGTGGGTGCAGGTGCCGGGGGGGGTGGTGGAGCCGCAGCGGCTGCTGCCGGGGGTGCCGGTACAGGCTGGTCCTGCTGCAGGCGCAACACAGGGCGCTGTACCTTAATGGCCAGCGTGGGACACTCCGCCTCGCAAAGTTGGCAGCCCATGCAGTCCTCCGGGCGGCTGAAAACCGATTTTTTGTCTAATATGTCCAGGACTCCGGTGGGGCAGACCTTAGCGCAAGTGGCGCACCCGTCGCACCTGTTCAGATCAATGCTGACATAGCGTCGCGCCAGTTCTACGGCCATCGTTTTACGCCTTCCCTCTAATGTTCAGGTAGCCATCGCTGTCCACAAAGCCCCGGTCCTTGGTATGGAACCAGCCCTCTTTGTCCAGTTTCTGCTCGGTGGCTTCTGGGTTGTGATAGTAACCCGGCATCATGTGTATACCAGGATATACGCTTTGCACGCATACCTCGCCTTCTTGGCCGCCGGGCATATCACGACCCGAAACGGTGTCCACCACTCTCACCCGGCAGTGAGGCAGGGCACGGCCGGAGGTGGTGGCTATCCTCTCCGCCCCGTCAGAGGGCATAGTAAGGCTAATCAGCCCTAATTCCGGGGTGGCGTAGCCGTTCATAATCCCGGATAGTCCTCTCCGCTGCATGCGCTCCACAAGCTGCCAGGAGGCGGGTGTGCCTAGGACCAAGCCTTTGCTTAGGGAGCTTAGGTCGTAACTTCCCGACTGTGGATGGTCGAGAAGGGAGGAGAAGAGTGCATCACAGCCCACCAGGGCGGATACCCTGGCTGTCTGTATAGAGTTCAGTATTTGCCCTGGCTCCCACCGCCCCGGCAGTTCCATAGCCGCTCCAACATAGCTTGCCAGCAGCGGTGTCCAGACCGGAAAGCCCGGGCCAGAGGCCGGTGGAACAAGGAGCCTGTCCTGGGCGTTGAGCCGCATGATGTCCACGGCGATGGGGACCAGGGCGGCAGCCATGCGGTGTGGCAGTATCGGGGCCAGTGCGGCGCCGTCGTCAGGCAAGTACATAATCTGCATGGGGTCATTAGGTGCCACGGCCCCCTGCGCCCGGCTTAGCTCCTCAGCCGTGGTCTGGTGCCCCATCTCCACAATCTCGTCAAGGGTAAAGGCGCCAGCATAAGCCTGCGTGGCGGTGCATATGATATGCTTCAACTGGGGCAGCCTCGCTGCGCCCAGGGCACCCGGGGCGGATGATTCCATTTCCGGGCATAGCCCGTATACGGTGTCCAGGGCGTTGACCTGATCCCATCCCCAGAAGTTGTCCTGGAAGAGCAGGGCTGTGGCCCGGGAGTGTGACAGGCGGCGCTCAACGCCGTTTCTGTCTGCGTCCGTGGGCACGGCTACCAGCCGCGCCCCAATTTTATAGAGGGCGAATTGGGCGGCCACCGATAAGGGGGTGGTGGGCATCCACAGTGCTACTTGGCTACCCCGTCCTATGCCCAGCCTCAGGAGGCCCCGGGCTATATCGTCGGCCCTCTGTCCAAGCTCCCGGTAGCTCCATTTCCCTTCAGGAGCGGAGACGGCCTCCCGTTCGCCAAAGCGCTCCACCGCTCTGTCCAACAAGACACCCCAGGTGGTATGGCTCTCAGCGTAGTAGCGGGGAACGCCCCCCGGCGCCGGGGCCATGGAGGGCAGATCCCACGGAGCGGCCACCTTGACCTCCTGAGTAACAGGGGTTGGGGTGGCAGCCGCAGGAGGCCGGCTGGCAGTGGCCGCTGCCTGGGGCGGTGCCGGGGCTGCCACGGGGCCGCCACCGAACACCCACATACCAGGCGTGAGCTCTCTCCAGTCCTGTTGCTGCGCTGCTGACATTTACCTCTTATATTCCGTCTGAGCTAGATCTCTTGGTTCAAGATACGGTCTGTCCGCTAGATTATTGAACACCATTAAATGCCGCCGTGTCAAGCTAGGGGGAGGGGGGGGGGATGGTGGGCGTTCGCCTGCCAGATGATTTTAGCACCCGTTGTTTTCAACGCAGATAGCGGGGCAGCACCTCAATCCCCTTGGCACCCGCACTCCGCCAGTATTCTGGCATATACTTTTCCCGCCCCAGGTTGGTGTTCCGGTGGCACCTTACCGGCAGCCCCAGCAGGAAGCGGCAAACACAATAGAAGTCCCGTCGGCAGCGCTCAATATCATCGGCTCCCCCGGCCTTCACCTTGTTCGGCCACTCCGGGTCAGCGAAGTGGGCGCGGGCCAGGGATACCATGTCCGCCTTGCCCTCACTTATCACCTTGTCCACCGTTTTGGGGTCGTGGATGGAGGTAGCGATAATGGGAATGCTCACAGAATCTTTGAAGGCCTTGGCTTCGTCCACCATGATGGCATCATCGCCGGGGAAGAGCCAGCTGATGGCCTCGTAGGAACCGCTGGACATATGGATGTAGGCTATATCCAGATCTTCCAGCTTTCTGGCCACCACCTTCATCTCATCCAGTGTGACCCCGTCCGGCATGTGCTCGTCGGCGCTCAGCCTTATGCCCACCGGGAAACCAGGAGGGACAGCGGCTATGGTCTTCTGCACTAACTCCACAATGAACCGCATGCGGTTTTCCAAGCTACCGCCGTACTGATCGGTGCGTTTGTTGGAGCGGGGGGACAGGAACTGCTGCCCCAGGTAGCCGTGGGGACAATGAATCTCTATGCCGTCGAACTCCGCCCTGACTGCAAGCTCAGCGGAGGTGGCGAACTCGTCGTGCTCGGACTGTATTTCCTCCACCGTCATCCCCCTGGTGGCAGGGCCGGGGATGGAGGGCATAATCTTGGTGAACAGCGCCCGGAAGGCTCTGGGCATATTGTCCGCCGTAATCTCATACGGTACGCCATCGGAGGGTGCCGGGGAGGGTTCCCCCACGGGCGAATTTCCCTGTCTCCCAAAGCCCGGGCTTAGCTGAATGAATACCCGCGAGCCGAAATCATGGCAGGTCTCCACCAACTCGTTAAGACCCGGAATGTGGGACTGCTCATAGCATAGAAGGTTGCTCCAGGCGGGGAACCTGGCCGCCTGTCGGGTGCCCAGGGCTGCCTCGGTAATAACTAGGCCGCAGCCTCCTTTGGCTCGGGCGGCATAGTAGGCCAGCACCTGCTCGTTCACATATCCGGCTGTGCTCTGGGCGAACAGGGTGTTCATAGGGCCGGCGACGAGCCTGTTCTTGATTTCCACGGAACCGATGTTGATGGGCTGGAAAATAGCCTCAAAAGCCATTTTGCAACCTCCTCTCAGCCTTTTACCGGCAGAAAAATAAACCGGGCACCCTAACTCCCGGTGAAAAGGCTAACTATATAGACGCCGCTTTAGGACCACTGACTGTATGATACCCATGGTGTTCGGGGCTGTCAACAGTTGCCGGAGACGAATAACCCGTGTCCTTTCACTTGCACATCTTTGACTATCCAGGTACAATGCGTAGATATAAGGCATTGTACCTGGAGGCAGTATGTTTCCCCATTTGCAGCAATCCATCAACATAGGGCACACGACTTTCAGCAACCGCATGGCAGTGCTTCCCACCCAGAAGTGTCTGACAAACTTGGATGGCTATGCAACGCCGGAAGCGGTAGAGGCCTACCGGGTGCTGGGTGATGGGGGCTGGGGCTTGGTGATTGTGGAGATTACCGTGGTTCACCCCAAAGGGATGATCTTTGAATACGGGATGCACCTTTTTGAAGATACCCACATAACCGGACACCGTCAGATAGCTGAGGCCATTCATCAGGGAGGGACCGCCAAGGCCGTGTGCCAACTCCTTCACGGCGGGCGGAGTGCCGCTCGGTCAGCCCGGATGGTCCTTGGAGGGGTACGCCTGGCGCCATCAGCTGTGCTTGAGGGGCCCCCTGGAATAGGTATGGAGGCCCTCGTACCGGCGCGCGTGGAGTGCAAAGAGATGACCGAAGAAGAGATTCAGGAGGCGATAGAGGGCTTCGTTTCGGCCTCGGTGCGGGCGAAGAGTGCCGGCTATGATGGGGTAGAGATCCATGCGGCCAACGGGGTACAACTGGTACACCAGTTTATGTCCCCGTGGTTTAACCGCCGCCAGGACAGATGGGGACAGGACCGTGCAGCGTTCGCTATAGAGGTCATCCGCCGCATACGACGGGTGGTGGGGCCGGAGTTTATCGTTGCTATTCGGGTCAACGCCTCAGACATGCTGCCTGAAGGTATGGGGCTTACCCTGGAGGAGATGCAGAGCTGGGTGCCCCGCTTTGAGGAAGCGGGGATTAACTACTTGAACGTCATCGCAGGCACAGTTTTCAACCCGGAGCATGTCGTCCCCCCCATTTATCAGCCGAGGGGTGTCACAGCCGAGCTGATAGGCCAGATAAAACAGGTGACCCGGGTGCCTGTTATCGGCGGCGGCAAAATAAACGACCCCATCCTGGCCGAGAAGCTAGTGACAGAGGGAAAGATGGACATAGCAGGATTTAGCCGCCAGGCTCTGGCCGACCCCGATTTTGCGCGAAAGACGGTGGAGGGGCGCTCTGACGACATCCGCCGTTGCATATACTGCGATATCGGCTGCGGTGAAATCTTCTTCATGACCCGGGTACGCTGCTCGGTTAACTACGCCTGCGGACGGTTGCCCCAGGACTATGAGCTGTCCCCGGCCCGTACCCCAGGGCGGGTGATGGTGGTGGGCGGTGGTGTGGCCGGTATGGAGGCGGCCCGGGTGCTGGCCCTTAGAAACCACCGGGTAGCCCTCTATGAGAAGAGTGACCACTTGGGAGGCAACGTATCGGACTTGGCGGGCAATATGCCGCGGGTAAACACCCATGATGTGAATAGCAGTGTGGACTACTTGTGCAGTCAGCTTCAGCAGTTACAGGTGCCAGTGCAAATGGGGGTGGAGGTCACACCGCAACTGGTGGATGAGGTCCAGCCCGATGTGGTTGTGTTAGCCACGGGTTCCCAACCTTTCATCCCGGATGTGCCTGGAGTCCAGGAGAGGGGTGTAATAACCCTGGATGACTATCTAAAAGGGAAGCCCGAAGTGGGCAATACGGTCATCGTCTGGGGTGGTGATTACGGGTCCGAGATAGCGCTCTCTCTGGCCAGACAAGGCAAGGCGGTGACTCTGGTATCAGAGAAAGATGAGGTGGCCCTCACGCCTTATATGCCGCAACCGGCAACGGCGGTACGGCAGGGGCTGCTACTGCGCCACTTAGATGAGGCGAATGTCAACATAAAGCTGCGCTGTAATGTGAAACAGATAGTCCCCGGCGGAATAGTTGTTCAGAGTGATAACCGAGAAGAGACCCTAGAGGCCAATACCGTTATTATTGCCCATAGGAGGCAGCCACTGGACCAACTTTTCCAGGGTCTGGTGGCGAAAGGAATGCCGGTTTACAAAGTGGGGGACTGCGTAGAGCCGAAAAATATCTTGGAAGCCGTGCATACCGCCTACCGGGTAGCCCGGCAGATTGAAAAGCCTACCGGACAGGCGGTTTACTCAGTCAGGTAATGGAGACATCCCCAACCGGTTGGTTACCGGGCACCGCCAGAGGGCATTTCCCGGGCGATGCTCAATGTTTGCCGGCTAGCCCGCAGGATTAGCACACGGCTTGTGTTCAACCGCCAAGCTGGGTCTTAATCTGTTGCGCCCACTGCTTTAGCTGGGGCTCGGCCGCTGAGGCCAGCACCGTGCCGGCGTCTGTTAGCGCCAGATAAGTCTGCCCCTGGGCCATATAGACCAGGGCACGCGCATAGTAGGCCCCCCACTGGCTGCTGTTCAGCGCTGCGGACCGGGTGAAGTCCTCCACCGCCTCATTCAACCGCCCCATCGCCTGATGGGCCAGCCCCCGGAAGTAATAGACGCCACTGTCCTGGGGTTGAAGCTCCATGGCCCGTGTGTAGTCCTGCGCCGCCGCCTTCTGGTCACCTTTCGTGTAGTAAACGCTGCCGCGGTCACGGTAGGCGGAGGCGGAGCCGGGATCTGCGGCGATGGCGGCGGAGAAATGGCCCAGGGCCTCGTCCAGCCGACCTGAGGTGAAGCTCTCTTGCCCCCGAGCCAACAGTGCCTCCACCGTCTGCGGGGTGGCTGCTGCCTGGGGGGCTGCGCCCAGCAGTGTATCGTAGCTTTCCACCGAACTGTCATGTGCCCGCTGCTGCCAGCGGTCAAAGTGGACTATAGTCGGCAGTGGGTCCCGAGGACGTGGGCCGGGGTTCTCAGCTGGGTAGCCTAGGGGGGTCACGCCGAAGATGGTCACATCATCTGGAATACCCATCAGTCCTTTGATGTCCGCCTCCGCGAACAGAGGGGCGCCCATCCAGCAGGTGCCCAGTCCCTGGTCAGCGGCCGCCAGCAGCAGGTTTTCCATGGCGGCGGCCACACTCTCTACATCAAAAAGGTAAGCGCCCTGGTCAAACTCCTGTTTTACATAGGCGCGCTTGCGGTGTAGGCAGACCACCACATAGACCGGGGCCTGAGGGAGGGAGGCATAAACATCGTGCATGCGCTGGTCCAGCTCGCTGCCGCTGACGGGCTGGGTAGAGGCTTGGGAGAAAACAGTACGGTGAGCTCCCAGAATAAGCTCAGAAAGCCGTTGCCTTATCTCCAGCTCCCTAACAACAATAAAGCCCCATGGCTGCCCGTTTACGGCGCTAGGTGCACAGCTTGCGGCCTCCAGCACCGCCATTACCTTTTCGTCTTCTACGGGTTGGGGTTGGTACTGCCGGATGCTGCGTCGCTTCTTGATGGCTGCCAGAGTCTCCATTTGTCTCTCTTTCTTGCTTGCGGTGTTACCATTTGTAGTTTCCTTGTCATCGACGAGCTTTGTCAAGTGGTGTATCGGGAGGAGGTATGTAGTGACCGCATATTGTACAGAATATTGTAAAGAATTCTCTTAAGGAGTTGCGTAGAACAATAACATGTCCGAAAACACAGATAATTGACAAGGGACAAATAAGACACTATAATGCGCCCAGTTACTTTTCGGTTAATATGAGGAGGAGTCATTATGAAACTTTGTGGAAGCTGGCGCAGCTTGCTGTTTTTGTTCGTAGCGCTGGCAGTAGTAGTTTCTGCCGTGGCATGCAAGTCTGAAACCCCGGCCCCGGCACCGGCCCCGGCACCGGCCCCAGCGGCAGCCCCGGCTCCGGCTCCGGCTCCAGCGCGTCCGGCTCCAGCGGCAGCCCCGGCCCCGGCAGGCCCGGCTATCGTAGCAGTGGCGCCCATGAAGCTGAAGATGGGCTCCCCGTTCCCGCCGCCGCCGGCCACCATGTCTATGGGTATAGACTACTTTCAGAAGCAAATAACCGAGCGCACCGGGGGCAACATAACCTTCGAGAACTTCTGGGCGGCCTCCCTTGTGTCTCCTGGAGAGGTGCTGGAAGCGGTGCAGAAGGGTGTCGTGGATTTGAGCCCTGGCGTATGGCTCTACTCCCCGGGCAAGACGCCCTTGGGCACCTTTGAGTACGCCTTCGCCTTCCGCCCTTCCGACCCCGAGGTGCTTATCAATGCAAAGCGCCAGTTGTACGATACCGTCCCCGCTTTCACCCAGGAGCTTGAAGAATACAATGTAAAGATGCTCTTCCTTCAGGCCATCTTGAGCTACGACATTATGGCCAAGATGCCTATACGAACCTTGGATGAGATGAAAGGCAAGAAGCTGGCCGTTATCGGCACCGAGTTCCCCAGGTGGACGGCCTCCAGTGGCGCCGTGCCGGTGACTATGCCCGCTGGAGACCGCTATGTGGGTCTGCAGAGGGGAACCATCGACGGCCAGATTCTGACGATGGATATCATGGGGGACATGAAGCACTACGAAGTATCCAAGCATTACACCTATACCGACCTGGGCTCGGCCGTCCCGCTGGGGGTATGGATGAACCTAGACACCTACAACTCCTTCAGCCCCGAGCTGCAAGCGCTGGTTGACGAAGTCACCGTGGAGACAGAGGCATACCACCTCAAACTGCTCCAGGACCGGGCTGCGGGTTATGTGGACGCCTACGAGGATGCTGGAGTTACCTTCTACACCATGTCCGATGCCGATAAGGACAAGTGGGCCTCGATGATGGACGATATCCCGGCTGAATGGGCTCAGAAGATGGTAGACCGTGGCTGGCCCGGCTGGAAGATTGTGGACACCTTCCTTGACGTGACCACCAAGGCCGGTCACAACTGGACCCGGACTTGGGGGCAAAAGTAATCCCTCTGTCCACTACCAGAGGTGCTGGTAAGTGAGTGTTAGGGCGGTGACCCCATTGGGGTCACCGCCCTTAAAGATACGGCTCAGGGAGGTTACTCTACACAGGTGAGTCACTCTATGCCACGCCGTATGCTACAGCGGATTGAAAAGGTTAGCCACCGCTTCAATGAGGCAATGGCCACCATCGCTGGTGGCATTACCGTTGCTATGATGTTGCTGGTGGTGTTGGATGTCAGCGGGCGTGAGTTGTTTAGCAGCCCCATCACCGGAGGCCTGGAGAGCGCACAGATAATGCTGGCCTACATCATCTTCTTCTCCTTTGCTTATGCCTTGGTAGTTGGCGGCCATGTGCGAATGACATTGGCAATGGACCGTTTCGGACACCGGCTGCGTCTGGCAGCCGAGTTACTGGCCGGGGTTCTGGGCTTCACGCTCTTCTCACTGCTTACGTGGGGCGGCTGGGTTCAGTTTTGGGACTCTTGGATAGTTAAAGAGTACATGCCGGCGGCGGTGGAGTTGCCCTACTGGGTGCCCAAGTTCGCTGTGCCCGTGGGCATGTTCCTTATCAGCATCCAGTTTATGATCTATTTCTTCACCCACTTGGCCAAACTTACGGAAAAGCAGGGGAATTAGCATGGATCCGTTCCTGACAGGCATACTGGGCATATTGGCCCTCTTCTTCATGTTGGGAGTAGGGGTTCACATCGGGGTGGCCTTAGGAGTGGTGGGGGTGCTGGGGATGCTGGCCATCATCGGCCTAGAAGCGGGAGTTTCACTGCTGGCAACAACCTCTTTTCACTTTGCCACCAACCCTGAGTTTATCGTCATGCCCCTGTTCATCCTCATGGGCCTGCTTGCCATGATTGGGGGCATCAGCGAGGCCACATACAGTGCGCTAAGTAAATGGATTGGCAAGATACGTGGGGGCCTAGGGATTGCTACTGTGGGCGCCTGCACCGCCTTTGGTACCGTCTCCGGCTCTGCCCTGGTTACCGCCACCGTCTTCGCTCGGGTGAGCTGCCCCGAGATGAGGCGCCAGGGCTACAGTAAAGGGCTGGCTTACGGCATAGTCTCCTCCGCCGGGGCCATCGGCATGCTTATCCCTCCTAGCCTGCTGGCGGTGGTATATGGCCTGCTCACTCTTGAGTCCATAGGCGACCTGCTGATAGCTGGCATAGCCCCCGGGGTGCTCCTGGCGCTGGTGTTTACTGTGGGTATCCTTGTGATGGCCTATACTAATCCTACCCTGGCGCCTCCGGTGGCCTTCGATATCACCTGGGGGCAGCGTCTAGCCAGCCTCAAGGACTTCTGGCCCATCGGAATATCGGGTGTCGTGGTAATCGGAGGCATCTACTCCGGCTTTTTTACTCCCAGCGAGGCAGGCGCCTTCGGCGCCCTTGCCATCCTGCTGATTGCCGTGTTCTGGGGGGGCATGCGCTGGCCACAGCTACGCAAAGCCCTGAACGAGACGGTGTCCATCACCGCCATGATATTTCTCATCCTAATCGCCGCCAAGGTGTTCTCACGCTTCATGATGCTTTCCGGCGTGGCCCCCAAGCTGGTGAACACTATTCTTGACCTGGGCCTGGGTCCGTTGGGGCTGGTAATAACCATGGCCATCCTCTACCTCATCTTGGGTGCCTTCCTGGACTCTATTTCCATGCTGTCCATCACAATCCCCGTTATTTATCCGGCGGTGCAGGCTTTGGGAATTGACCCCATGTGGTTTGCCATGGTTGTCATTCTGGCAATACATGTGGGGCTGATAACGCCGCCCGTGGGCCTTAATGTCTATGCAGTGAAGGGGGTAGCGGAACCGGATGTCAGCTTAGAGGACATATTCCGGGGCACTATACCGTTCTTCTTCATGATGCTGCTGGCGCTGGCCATCATCATCGCCTTTCCCACTCTCAGCACATGGCTCCCGGCACGCATTCTACATTAGCCTAACCAGGTAGCTCCAGGCGGGATGGTATCAGTTCTCCTAGTCAGACTCACCTTCGGGGAGGAGCGAGCTCCAAGGGATATAGTTGGTGCCCAGAGGGAAGCGGGTGGGGTGGCTCTCCAACTCATGGAAGCAGTCTTGGCACTTCTGTATCACGGTCCAGCCGGTCACTTTCAGTACCGGGTATTCCGCAATGCTCTGTCCTTTGCATTTGGGACAAGTCTTCCCTGGCAGGTACTGCCGCTGGGTGAATAGCTCCGTCTCCTCAGGACGCGGGAATATGGTGGACATTGTTTAGCCCTCCTTCCGGCTCCGGCGAATCTGCTCGGTGGCCTGGTAGTCCACCTCCAAGGCTTCGGGGTCTGCATCCGGGTCTCCCTTTACCACCACGCCATAGTCACGCTTTGCGCCCTCCAGGGAGACATAGCCGTCACGGACATCCCGTTTCACAAGTTCTATGTCCCTTTCCAGGGGGTCACCCCACCCGCCGCCGCCCGGACTGATGATTCGTATAGTGGTGTCCCGTTTCAACTGGAACACCCGGTTCAGTCCCCGGTACCACTGCCCGCCTTGGTGGTCAATCTCGTGGGTATCGGGGTTATAGTATCCGGCCAGCGGTTCGGTATAGTCCCGATAGAACCCAGGCGGACTGATGCCGTTAAGGGTAGGCAGCAGGCCCTTCTCCTCAAACTTCCAGATGTCCGGAGGTACCATCCACACGCCACCGGATGCCCCCTCTTTGCCCCCCACGCAGCCCCAGGGGAGTATCTTCATGTGCAGAAAAAGGTTTCTGGCCTCTGTATCATCCAGCACCACTCGGTCCACCAGCACGGATGTCCCGCCCCGATGCTTGCCAGGGCCGCCGCTATCCTGGACAAACTCTTTTCGCAGGATTAGGACCGGAAACTCTTCCTCGGTGGCCTCCACAGAGGGGTCCATGATGTTCTGCTGGGAGAGGGAGACGAAATGCTCGGCATCTCCGGCGTCTGTAGCCCCAAAGGCCCCCAGGGCGACATAGGCGACCAGGAAGAAGCGTTCCCTGCCGGAGCGGGTGTCCTGGCCGTTGCATGAAAGGCCCAAGTTGGTGCCATAGTGGCCCCCAAAGCCCCTCTCCTTGACACCGTTCAGCAGCGCCTTGACTACCGCATTGAATACCGCTTCTGCGGTATCGAAATACGAGGTGGTGCTGTGAGGAGGCAGAGCGCTTATGAAAGTGTTTTCCGGCAACACCAGGTTAATGGGCCTGAAGGCCCCGGAGTTGTTAGGATTCACAGGATCAAACAGCCATTTGAAGGCGGTATAGGTGCCGTTTGCAGTGTCGTACACAGTACAGTTCATAGATGATGCCGCCACCCGGGAGGACCCGCTGAAGTCCACCTCAACCTCGTCCCCCTTCTTGGTTACCTTGCATTTGATGTCGTAGGGTTGGTCGTTGAAGAAATCCCCGTCTACCCCATCTTCTCCGCTGTACTCCCCGTCAGGGAGCCAGGAGAAGCCCTGGCGCATGGAGCGCTCCGCATAGTCCAGGGAATAGGCCATGGCCTCATGCAGGTGTTCCACACCGTACTTCTGGGCTAGGCCGATAAGTGCTTTCTCGCCGAACCGCATGGCGCTGAATAGGGCCTGGATGTCCCCCAGCACCAGGTGCGGCACACGGCTGTTGGCGAAATACAGATTGAAACCTGGCTTGTAGGGCTGGTTGTTTCTGTAAACGGGTACTCCGGAGATTACCAGCCCATCCTCCCATATATTGCGCTTTTCAACGGAGTAACCCCCGGGCACCACGCCGCCCATGTCCAGTATGTGCGCCTTGGTGCATATGGCGCCCAGGAATTTACCCTGGTAGTATATGGGCTTGAAGAATCCGTTGTCATAGATGTGGTTGCCCGCCATGTAGGGGTTGTTGATGGCTATAACATCTCCGTCCTCCATGTTCTCCAGGCCGTACTCGTCAACCAGGTTGCGTACCATAAAGGGCATGCACCCGGAGAAGTGGGCCAGGCTTTCGGACATGGCCACGATGTCCAGTTCCAGTTCCGGAGGCTGTTTCGGGGCAACCACAGCCGTGCAGAAATCGAAGGCCTCCCGGATGATGTAAGAGAAGGTGGAACGCACGATAAGTCGGCTCATCTGGCGCACCACTGCAACAAAGGAGTTGCGCATGATTTCAGCGGCTACGGGGTCCAGAGTGCCCTTTGGGGTTGTGTTATTCATGATTTCCCCCAGGTAATCCTTAGATTGCCATAGGTGTCCACCACGGCTTCGTCCCCGTGCAGCAATACTGTGGTGGATGTCCGTTGCTGGATAATGGCCGGCCCTTTTATACGGTTGCCAGACTTCAGCTTCTCACGCTGGTACAATGGGACCGTACTGTGCTCTTCCCTGTCGAAGTATACCTGCGCGTCCTCCAAGAACGCCTCTTGGGGGCTTTCGCCGCCGGACTCGATGTGAGGCAGCTGGGGTTTTTCCCGGGCTGCTGTACCACTGACCCGGGCCATAATCAGCTTTACCGAATAGGTGGGCAGGTTGTACCCCCACGAACGCTTGTGCGCCTGGTGGAAGTTCTGGGACATCTCCTCCTTGCATGCGCCACCTATTTCCCCGGATGGTACTGGAACGGAGAATGTGTCCCAGGTCTGGCCCATATAGCGGCCGTCGAAATAGCGGTTGAGCACCACTTGGTCCGGGGAAATGCCCTGGCGCTGAAACATCTCCAGCACACGGGCTTCCAGCCTCTGGTAGACGGCAGCCAACTCCTC
>JASLXN010000250.1:0-265 GCA_030740315.1 Dehalococcoidia bacterium
CCAGAGAATTCAACTCCACCCCGCCAACCCCTAAAGCGTTGGCCACCAGCAGAATGGCGGCACCACCACGCACCCCATAGGCGATATAGAGGGCGGGTAACAGAGGCGTGTTCCAGAACGGGATGGCCCGTGACACCGCATACACAAAGCCTTTGTAGAGCAAGATGCCTGCCATCCCCACCAGTGACAGCACCAGAAATACCCCGCCCAACGCTCCGGAGGCTGCCCCGGCGCGCTCCAGCAGCAGGTAAGCCGTTCCACAGAC
>JASLXN010000250.1:275-1950 GCA_030740315.1 Dehalococcoidia bacterium
TGTAGCTGGCGAATTATGCGCCAAGCCCGCCTCGACCGCCCCAGGAACAAAAGGTGGGCCACCCCACCCAGGGCCACCACCACCAGTGACAGCACCAACCCGGCGGTAACCCCAAAGTAGATGGAGAACATCCATGTCCCCGCCCCGGCGCCAGACAAGAAGTGGCCCAGGAGCAGGAACACACCCCGCCCCGCCACCCACTCCCGCTGGGGACGCAGGGTAGCCTTCAGATCCTCGGATAGCTTCTGGAACGGGTCTTCCCAAATCGCCATGGCTCTCCTCTATGCAGGCAGGTAGTACACGGAAGGGTCGGTGCCCAGTTCGGGATGGAGCTGCTGGCCCCGCTTCTCCCGTATCAGGCGGGAGACCTCGCTGTTGGGGTCATCCAGGTCACCGAAGTAGCGTGCCTTGGCCATGCAGTTGGCCACACAGGCCGGCTCTAACTTCTTCTCCAACCTGTGGTGGCAGAAATCACATTTCTCCACCACCCCGATAGGGTGGTTAGGATAGCCTGCCTTCTCGTACTCGTTCAACTCCTGCCCGAAATAGGAGCGCTCCTTGCCGTTGAAGTAGCGGGCGCTATACGGGCAGGCCATCATGCAATAACGGCAGCCCACACATGCATCGGAGTCCACCTCCACGATACCGCTATCGCTCTTGGTGGTAGCCCCGGTGGGGCACACTTGCTGGCAGGCGGGATCCTGGCAGTGCATGCACAGCAGGGGCAAGGAACTCCTCCGCACATTAGGGAACTTGCCCGCCTCCTGCTTGAGCACCCTGGCCCAGAACACCCCCGGAGGGGTGGCATTCTCCGATTTGCAGGCAATCTGGCAGCCGTAGCATCCGATGCACCTTTTCAGGTCTATCACCATCACATATCTCATATCGCCCTCATGCCTGATACACCTTCACCCTAGCATCACAGTCCATGGTGAAAGAGACCATGTCCGTATGCTTCAGGTCCAGAGCCAACAGGGCGTTGAAGAACACCCCTTTGCCTTTGGCAAAGGGCAAGCCCCGCGCCCAGTGCCCACCGTTGTGCGCGATGCCTACAACCTGCGGATGGACACCCTCCACTATCTTCACCCGCCCTCGCACCCTGCCGGCATCCGCAGACTCCACCCACACCTCATCTCCGTCGTTAATCCCCTTGCGGCTGGCCGTCTCCGTGTTAATGCTTATGAAATAGCTGTAAGGCTCCGTAAGCCGGGATACCTCGTCCAGCCAGGGGTTCTCATATGTCATGGAGAAGGTGTGAAAGGGCACCCGGTAGTAAATGGCTTGCATATCGTAGCCGTCCCTGGGCTGCAGGGCCTGGCACGGCCTCCAGTGAGGTAGGGCCTTAAAGGTAGACATATCCCAGTCCTCCAGGCCCAGCTCATCCACAATCTTCTCAATCTTGCGCCCCTTCTCCTCTATCCACTCGAAATAGATGGGGCCACGAGCATGGGTAAAAGGCTTCCAGTAGACCTCCTCCACCTGTTTCTTCCAATTGAGCACCCCATGCTCTTTGAACCACTCCAGCCCCCTCTTCTCTCCAAACCACCCTTTATAAATGCGGTCGCAGATTTCCTCCCAAGTGTACTCTACCTCGGCGTCCAAAGCATATGGTGGCTTGAGGCCATAGAACAGGTTCAGCATCACCTGAAAGTCAGGGAGGAAGTCCAGGCGTTTG
>JASLXN010000251.1 GCA_030740315.1 Dehalococcoidia bacterium
TATTACTATGACTGATGCTCAAGGCAGGGTCATTATAGCTAACCGTGTAGCCGGAGAGCTTTTTGGGTTTGAAGAGAATAAGGCCATCGGACTTCCATTGATAGATGTCCTTAGAGACCACGAGATAACCGGTGTCATGGAGCAATGCCTCAACACCGGCCAGCCCCAGAGTCTTCAAATAGAGGCCCGCCCCGACCGCCGCTTCTTAAGGGTGGTAGCGACTCCACTCGTTGAAGGCGACACCGTAGGCGGTGTGCTGTTGGTAATCCAAGACCTTACCGAACTTCACCAGTTGCAAAGTGTGCGCCAGGAGTTTATAGGTAACATATCCCATGAACTGCGAACACCCCTTGCCTCCGTCAAAGTGCTGGCGGAGACTCTGCAGCGGGCGGTTAAGGAAGACCCGGAAGCGGTAGCCGGCTTCCTGCGAAGAATTGATGATGAAGTAGATAGCATGGCCCAACTGGTGGAGGAACTGGTGGAACTCTCTCGGATTGAGACGGGACAGGTAGGGTTGGACTTGGGGGAGGTGGACCTTCACCTGCTGGCCTTAGAGGTGCAGGAGGCCATGTATCTCCAAGCCAGGCGAAAAGGTGTGGACTTGCTGGTGGAGCAGTCCTTACAGCTGCCGCCCGCCTGGGCGGATGCTAATAGGGTGCGACGGGTGCTGACCAACCTGGTGCATAACGCCATCAAATTCACGCCACAGAGCGGTAGGGTCACTGTTGCAGCTGTGCACGAGGATGGGGAGGTGACAGTGCGAGTTACCGATACGGGGGTAGGTATCCCTGAGGAAGATCTCACGCGCGTGTTTGAGCGCTTCTACAAGGTGGATAAGTCACGCTCTGGTGAGGGGACTGGACTGGGGCTGGCCATAGCCAAGCATGTTGTGCAGGCCCACGGCGGCCGTATCTGGGCGGAGAATAGGGAGGTACACGGTTCCACTTTTACCTTTACCCTGCCACGGTCTATGGGCTAACCAGAGTTTATGTCCCAGCATCGTTGCCCAGAACCGTCTGGCTTTAGAACCCAGTAAGGGCTGTAGACACAGTCAAACGATAGAGAAACACAACAATATCTCCAAACTGGTCTCAAGTTAATCACCTTTTTAACTCCCGTTAACCCATTCTTAATATTCTCCTATTACACTGAAGGGGAAGTGGAAATTATCAAGCACGGGCGGCTTTGGATGGGGGGCCTTGCCCTGCTAGTACTTGCTGCTTGTACCTCCCCGGTTTCCACGCCGAGTAACCTAGTCGGCACCATAAGAGTGGACGGCTCAAGCACTGTGTACCCCATCACCGAAGCGGTGGCCGAGGAGTTCATGAAGCTGCATCACCGGGTCAGGCCCACCGTGGGCATATCCGGCACGGGTGGCGGCTTCAAGAAGCTGTGTGCCGGAGAGACCGATATCAATGATGCTTCAAGGCCTATTAAGCCGTCCGAAGCGGCGCTGTGCCAGCGGAACGACATTGGCTACATAGAGCTACCCGTGGCCTACGATGGCTTAGCGGTTATGGTGCACCCAAGCAACGACTGGGTGGAATATCTCACAGTGGAGGAGCTCAATGAAATATGGCGGCCGGAGAGCCCCATCAAAAATTGGAGCGATATCCGCCCTGGATGGCCAGAGGAGGAGATATTCTTAGTGGGAGCGGATACGGACTCCGGCACCTTTGATTACTTCACTAAGGCAATCGTGGGCAAAGAGGGCTCCAGCCGCTCTGATTACACCTGGAGCACCGATGATAATGTGCTGGTAGCAGGTATTGCCGGTGAGCATTACTCCCTGGGCTATTTCGCCCTGGCTTACTATCTAGCGAACCAGGCTCGGCTGCGGGGAGTGCCTGTGAGCAGTGGGGAGAGGCCGGTGCCAGTATCGGTGGATACAGTCAGGAGTGGCGAATATCGGCCTCTTTC
>JASLXN010000252.1 GCA_030740315.1 Dehalococcoidia bacterium
CGCATCCAGCAGCACTATGTCCGGTCGGATTTCATCAACCAGCGTCACCCCATGGAACTGGTTGGCTGTTGAAACTACCTCGTGCCCTGCTGCCTCAATTGCAGTCATCAGGCGGCGGAACGGTGTCTGGCTGCCCAGAACCATCAGCACCTTCCACGAAATGGGTGTTTCCATGTTTTCAAAAGTGTCAGCCACCGGTCAGCCCGCTGGTCTAAGAAACTTATATCCCGTATCCCCCATCTCAATGAGGATGCAAGGCGGGCTGGTAGCATCTCCCAGCTTCCGCCGGAGGCGATCAAGGAAGCTATCCAAATAGCTTACACCGTCAGGGGGCTCTGCCCCCCAAACTTTGTGAAGAAGCGCCCGTCGGCTGATAACCCGGCCCTCATGTTGTGCCAGGTGTGCAAATAACGCGTACTCAATGGGGGTCAGGTTCAGGGCCTGTCCACCTCGGAACGCATGGCGGGCTGCCGGATCTATCCGGATATCCCCTACCTCCAGCCCAGCCGTGGCACCGCTGTCTCTGTCAACATGACTACGCCGTAGTACTGCCTGTAACCGTGCAAACAACTCCACGTAGTCAACCGACCTGGACATATAGTCATCGGCCCCCAGATCTAGGCCCCGTATCCTGTCCCGGCTCCCCACCCTGGCGGTCAGCACCACCACCTGCACATCCGAGAACAAGCGTATTTGCCTCAGCACTTCAAAGCCATCCATGTCCGGAAGGTTAACATCTAGCACTACTAGGTCAGGCGCTTCGGCCTGCACCAGTGATACCCCTTTACTGCCCTCTGCGGCAGGCAGCAACGTGACCCCGGGCCGGAGCATCTCCAGACAGAAAGATACCAATTCCACTACCTCCGAAGCAGAATCAAGCAGCAGCACTTTCATCCAGCAGGTAACCTTCCGCAATCTATCATAGTGTTTCTTATCAGGACTGCTCCTCTTCAAAAAGCTTAATGTATGTGGGGGGCCAACCAGGGGTTGGATCGGCCTGAGCGCCGAAAAAAAGAATAGGGTGCGGCAGCCCAGCGCCGGCCAGGAAATCCAGGTCCTCAGCCGCCTTTTCCAAATACTGGGGTGATAGGGCCAGAGAGATTTCGTCCTCAGCCACATGGCCGTAACACCTCTTCCCGTAGTCAAGAATGGCAAGTGAGGGTTTGCCCGTTGAATAGCAGCGGGCAACCGATGTGGCACAGGAAGACCCGCCGGTGTGTATAAACTCCAGAAACTCGTAGTCTTTATACTGGAGCCCGTTTAACAGCAACATCATGTGAGCCGGGGTAGCGTACACCAGCACCAGGTCAGGCTGGAACTTATCCCGCGCCAGTGGGGCTACTAACACGGCTTCAAAACGGTCCGATACCAGTGGAAAAGCGTTCTGGCGTTTGCGGGCATCCTCCTGGTTCTGGCACCAGATACCCGTAACCAGCGACCCATCGGCGATTGTATCTGGGATATCACGCAGACCCGTAATATAGGAACAGAACGGCGGCAGGTCTTCCATAGGCGCAGCCACCGTAACGCCGTACAACCTGGCCTGAGTTATACGCTGGCAGGTGGTCAGCCGTGCTTTGGGCCACCGCACACCGGCCACCTGTGCAGCCTCACTTCGTTCTTCGTAGAACTTCATAGCCACCAGGTTGCCCCGTAGGCTGAGCCTCCGCTTTAAATTTATGGCTTTGGCAGCCAGGGTAGCCCCCATTATCGCCTCCTTGGTCGCTCCTTATCGTTCAAGGACAAAAAAGATTATATCAAAGACGGGAATGCCGCTTATATAAATGAAGGCGGCTACTGGTAACGTCAAGCGGACGCACAATTGATTTGAGAATACAGGCGACCTAAATTACTCAGCCGGCGCCATCGACTCGTGACAATGGCGCCAAACTAAGCAACAGTTTTT
>JASLXN010000253.1 GCA_030740315.1 Dehalococcoidia bacterium
GGCCTTGAGGTTCTTGGAACCCATCACCGCCCCCATGCCGAAGCGCCCGGCGGCGTCCTTGGGGCCGGTCATGATGGAGGCCATCCGCACCCCACGCTCCCCGGCGGGGCCTATGGTGAGCACCCGCAGTTTTTCCTCGCGTAGCTCCCGGCGCAGGGCTCGTTGGGTCTCCAAGGTGTTCATACCCCACAGGTGGGAGGCTTCCTTAATCTCAATCTTGTTGTCTGTGATGAGAATGTATGCGGGGTGGGGGCTGCGGCCGGTGATCACCAAGTGGTCATACCCGGCGAAGCGCAGCTCCGGGCCGAAGTGGCCGCCCACATTGGAGTCGCCCAGGTTGCCCGAGGCGGGGGAGTAGGCAGTTACATTCATGCGCCCGCTGCCAAAGCCAGGTAGCCCCGTGAGGAGTCCGCAGCCGAAGATAAGGGGGTTCCGAGGGGAGAGGGGATCAACGGCGGGGTAGCAGGAGTGGAGCAGCGACATGTTGATGCCCCTTGCGCCCAGATATCGACGGCGCCACTCCTGGGGAATAGGCTCGGCCTTTACCTCGCCGGTGGAAATATCTATATAAGCTATCTTGTGGTGGAGCATCTCTGGCCTCCCGCCAGCATGCTGGTCACGGTCACCTCCTGGCCCGCCCGGATGGGGGTATGCGGCCCCTCCACCCGCTCTCCACCGATGAACAGAGCGTAGGAGTAGTCAATGTTCCCATCCTCATCCAGAAGTTCCTCTTTGATTACACGGCTATGCTGCCGGGCCATCAGCCAGATAAGCTCACCAATGGTACCCGGGGAGCCCTGGACCACCACCTCATCCCGCCCCAGCAACTGGTGCAAGCGACCGAAGAAGCGCACGGTAACCGCCACAATACCTATTGTAAGGCAAAGCCAGGCCACGGGCCAATGTACTGTACCCCGTTGTGGCCTGCGTTGCCTGGTTGTGTTAATCGCACCACCGTGTGGGTTCTTCGTCTTTCTGTTGAAGGGCTCAGGATGATACTTATATGCGGTACGAAGCTATGTGCCTGGTGGTACCCATCAGCAGCTTTACCTTTCTCACCCGAATACTGCACCAGATTCTAATATCCTAGTCCTACAAACAGGGGTTGCAAACGCTTTTCCGGTATTCAAAAAAGATTCGGCTCAAAAGGGGGTTGGGTTCAGCCCGCCTCCTGTGAGATACCGGGGTACCTGGCATTTGACCTCACAGGCGTCGACGCCGGTTGCGCCAGCAGAGTGAGTATGGTCTGGAATGTATCAATTCTCCGAAAACGATTCGGGCATGTCAAGCCTCGTGCCTGATACCATGGAACATTCAAGGATACTGATTGCGGACCACCATTCGGCGGTGCGTGAGGGCCTGTGAACCATCCTGGGGCCGGACCTAGACATAGAGGTGGTGGCTGACGCCGCCGATGGCGCCGAAGCGCTCCCGTTTATTGAGGCGGCAAGGCCCTATATGGTGTTGATGGGTGTGCCCATGCCCAGCCTTGGTAGCATTTAGGTTATCCAGGCTAACAAAGCCCGCTGGCCGGAGACCCGGGTACTAGTTTTCATCTCTCTGAATACCCCGTCACTGGTGCAACGGGCGCTGGCCACGGGCGCTGATGGCTATCTGATGAAGGATGTTCCTGCCCTCCTGCTGGCAAGCTCAATACGGGTGGTAGCAGTGGGCGGTTGTGTTATGAAAATTGGGTTGTGGCAAAAGCTCTTGAATTCGCTCCTAGAGCGGGCCTGAATCAGTCCGTATTCCCCTCGATAAGCCTGTTGCCAACTACCCGTTTTGGGCCGGGCTCTGGATGTTCCATACAATGGACACTCCCAACAAACCTTGAAATGCAGTTGTGTTGATGGTACAGTAAGAATCCGGGAAATCTATTACAAATAGTCAGGTGAGCTAT
>JASLXN010000254.1 GCA_030740315.1 Dehalococcoidia bacterium
GGTGGCGTTGTGCCAGCGCTCTTCACGGCTGGTAGCACGGGCCTGAGAATATCCCGGCAGGTCCCGCTCCAGCCAGCCTGAAATTACAGACATCCCCATGTCTTGCCCCAGGACATACACCAGCAATTCCGCTTGGTTGTAATCTCGGTGTCTTATCCAAGACCGGTGCAGGGACGCGAGCACTATAGCTTCCATAGGCATTGAAGCCAAGCGGATATGGCTCGCTATAAAGCCGGCCAGCGTGGGAGCCAACGCCCACATGTTCTGATACCTGAGCAGATGCACCGCCAGCAGCACGGGGCCCTCAAACCAGAACGGTGCATACACCCCATCAACCTCCAATCCCTTCTGCTTGCACACGGGACACGGTTCTACCAATATTGGCAGGCCGCACCCGAGGCACAGTGGGACAAGTAATCAGGGCGATGTTGCAGTACAGCCGGGACGAATAAAGTCCCCGTTCCACCCACAACCAATACACTTTCTAGAAAACAACAAGTCAGCCGCCCTTCTGGGCGGCCACCGCCATGAAGCAGGCAAAGGTTGCGCTGGCTCTACGGGACCGTTGGCCCCGTTTACCGCGGGCGCGCCGTGTGCACCCCGCCGGCTATAATAGGCTCGTTCAAATAGATGTCACCGTTCCTGATTTTCAAGTTGAAACCGCAATCGGGATTAGTACATACCCAAGCCTTATAGTGTACGGCAGCCCCCTGGCTACCATAGTCCGATAGAGGCACCAGTGCCCCCTCCTTGCACTTCAGGCACAAAAGTTGAGCGGTATGCTCCACAGAACCCTCCTCACTCCAATTTGGTCATGTTTTTAGGGCTTCCCGAACACTAAAGTATATACCAACCCCACCGGTATGGCAAGACTCATGATGGCATCTTAAGTTATTTCTGCTCCCAGTAGTATAGCCGCCTCAAAAGGGGTAGGTTGCGATGCAGGAGGAATGACAAGAGGCCATATACAGCTTGTCCCTCAGGATGATTGTGGCTATAATCCTGTGGTAGTGTTAATATAGTCCCCCAACAGGAGGTGATAGTGCCCATATATGAGTTCTTTTGCACCAAATGCCAAAAGGAGTTTGAGATCATGCGACGCATGACCTCAATAGATGACCCTGCCCCCTGCCCCACCTGCGGCGCCCCGGGGGAGCGCGAGGTTTCCGTATTTGCATCCAAGGTAAACTTCTACATCAAGCCCCCTGCCAAGGGGGCCTACCGTAAGACCGACGGAAGCTGAAGTGCCGGTCGCCACCGAGAAACACACCTTGGTTGCCTTAGTGGTGGACAGGCCTGGAGTCATGAGCCGTGTGTCCAGCCTGTTCCGTCGCCGTGGCTTCAATATTGAGAAGATTGCCGTGGGGGCCGCCGAGACCCCACACCTCTCCCGGATGACCATCCAGGTCCTAGGCACCCAGGCGCGGGTGGAGCAGGTGCGCAAACAACTCGAGAAGCTGGTGGATGTGGTCAAGGTGGCTGACCTTTATGACGAAAGTGTGGTGTCCCGGGAACTGGCCCTGGTAAGGGTAACGGCCACCTCTGAACACCGGAGCGAAATCATACAGATTACCAGTGTCTTCCGGGCGTCCATCGTAGATGTGGCCGGAGATTCACTGGTGATTGAGATTACCGGCGATGAAGAGAAGATTAATTCGTTTCTGGGACTGCTCCGCGGCTACAATATCAAAGAGATTGCCCGGACAGGTGTTATCGCCCTCTCCAGGGGAGGCTCTTCCCCTCTGTTACAGGACAAAGGCCCCCGCAAAAAAAGGTTGAAGGAGTAACCATGGCCAAAGTGTACTATGATTCCGATGCCGATCCCCGGCTTCTGGAGGGCAAAACGGTAGCGATTATGGGCTACGGCAGCCAGGGACATGCCCATGCTTTGAACCT
>JASLXN010000255.1 GCA_030740315.1 Dehalococcoidia bacterium
ACCCTGCCCAACCGCATCGTGATGGCGCCTATGGGTACCAATTTGGCGGACGTTGATGGCTCCATCACTCAGCGTAGCCTGGACTATTACGAGGCCAGGGCCAAGGGAGGATCTGGGCTGGTGATTGTGGAAGTCTCTGGCGTGGAGTTGTCCAAGGGCCGTACCATTCGCCGTCAGATCGGCATAGACGATGACAAGTTCCTGGAGGGGCTTTCTAAGCTGGTTGATGTAATACATCGCCATGGGGCCAAAGCGGCCATACAGATTCATCACGCGGGCCGCCTTGGTCATGCGGATGAGCCTATTGCTCCCTCCGTGGTGCAGTTGCCGCCCACCCGCCGTGTACCCCGGGAGATGACCGGAGGCGAAATCGAAGATATGATAGCCCGCTACGGCGCTGGCGCACGCAGGGCGATGCAGGCTGGTTTTGACGGTGTGGAAATTCACGGCACTCATGGCTATCTCATAGCTCAGTTTTTGTCCCACGCCACTAACCGGCGGGAGGATGGGTGGGGTGGGGATTTGCGGGCCAGGGCGCGGTTTCTTACGGAAATCATCGGTGTTGTGCGGGCCGAGGTGGGTAGCCGCTACCCGGTGTGGTGCCGCCTCACTGCAAGAGAATACGGCTTGGAGGGCGGCATCATTCCGGAGGAGGCCGAACAGGTAGCCCAGTGGGCCGAGGAGGCGGGGTGTGACGCCATCTCCGTATCCTGCTACGGGATAGGTAGCTGGGCGGCGGTCAACATGCCACATACCCCGGGCGCCCTCATACCGTTTGCGGAGGGAGTGAAAAACGCGGTCACGGTGCCGGTGATGGTGGTTGGCCGGCTTGGCCCCGGCCTAGGGTGCCGCATCATCCGTGAGGGAAAAGCGGATTTGATTGCCATCGGGCGAGCGCTGTTGGCAGATGCCGACTGGCCAAACAAGGTGGCAGCCGGCAAGCTACAGGAAATCCGACCCTGTATTGGCTGTCACCGGTGCTTGGAGCTGGCCCCTGAGGGCATCAAATGCACTCCTAATCCCGCCATGGGGATTGAGCAGGAGATGGTAATAGCTCCGGCAACACAGAGCAAGAGGGTGCTAGTGGTGGGTGGAGGCCCCGCAGGCCTGGAGGCAGCCCGGGTGGCCGCCCTGCGTGGCCACAAGGTAACCCTATGGGAGCAGACTGACCGGTTGGGTGGACAATTGCTGGTGGCCGATAAGGCCCCTCGCAAGAACCACCTTAGGGCCTTGCGAAACTACCTGGTACGGCAGATGGATGCCCAGAGGGTGCATGTGGTCTTAGGCAAGGAGGCCACCGCTGCCGCGGTGGCCGAGGAGGACCCCGAGGCGGTAGTGGTGGCCACAGGCTCCACATCGCAGGTGCCGCAGCTTAAGGGCCTGGAAATGCTTCCCGTGGTGCAGGCGGTGGATGTGCTGGCAGAAAAGGTTCAAGTAGGCCAGCGGGTGGTGGTTATTGGGGCGGAACGGGTGGGCTGCGAGGTGGCCAACTTTCTGGCCCACAAAGGCAAACAGGTGACCATGACCCGCAGGGGGGAGCGTATCACAACACACCTAAATCCCATCGCCAGCCGCGAGATGCGGGACCGACTCAAGGAGGACGGCGTGCAGGTGCTAACAGCGGTTAAATACGAGGAGATAACTTCAGAAGGCCTGGTCATCTCAGACCCTACTGGCCAACAACATACTCTGGAGGCCGACACCCTGGTGCTGGCTATAGGCGCCCGGCCAAACTCCGGGCTAGCCTCGGAGTTACATAATAGGTACGATGCGAAGGCTGCGGGCGATTGCCTCAGCCCACGCAACCTTTGGGAATCTCTCACAGAGGGCTACAGGGCAGGGCTGGAAACGTAGACGAAATTCCGTGGTTCTTAGGCTT
>JASLXN010000256.1 GCA_030740315.1 Dehalococcoidia bacterium
GAATAGCTGATTTCTCTCCTGGTAGACAGTATCCAGGGTGTCTCGCAAGCTGGTGGACATCTCATTAAATGCATGAGCCAGTTGCCCAACCTCGTCTTTACCGGTTACGGCAATATGATGACCCAACTCACCCGAAGCCACCGTATGGGCTGCCGCCGTTACCTGCTTGATGGGTCCTGTGGTAGCCCTGGCGATAAAAGCGGCGGCCATCAGGCTGAGCAGTATAATGAGCGCTGTGGCAAAGGTTACCACTGTAGTTATGTAGCGAACTCCGCGGTTCACCTCGGAGAGCGACATGGACACCCTAACAACGCCCACCAGTTCCCCTTCGCTCTCAACGGGGGCGGCTAACAGCATCCGTTCCTGACGCACCGCCGTCTCCCACGCAATCGTGCCCGTGGCTGCCTGCACCTCGGGCCACTCTCCCTGGTTGGGCACGGCGCTGGCTTCTTCGTGAGAGTCACCCAGGACATTACCACTCAGATCCATTACCGTCACATGCGTACCCATTTTTGTCCCGAGCTTGCTAGCCACAAAAGGCAGTCTGCTAACATCCTCTTGGCCGCTCAGATAGGGCGCAACTACTTCCGCTACCAGCAACGCCTCATTTCGCAAGGTGATCTTTATGTCACTCAGGTGGGACGTCTTGACAAAGTTGACTAGATACACGCTCAGCAACACGGATCCCACGACAATGAGGGCCATGTACGGCACGGCTATCCGCCAGTGAAGGCTACGGAGCATCCCTACCCCTCCAATTTATAGCCCACTCCCCTTACCGTAACCAGGTGTATAGGCCTATGCGGGTCTCTCTCAATCTTGCTACGTAGCCAGTGTATGTGCACATCCACGGTATTGCTGTCACCTGCAAACTGGTAGCCCCAGACGCTCTCCAAAAGCCGTTCACGTGTAAAGACCAGGCCGCGGTTGCGGGCCAGAAACAGGAGTAAGTCAAACTCCCGGGGTTTCAAGGCCAGAGGCGCACTTTCCGCGGAGGCCAGACGGCGTGCGGGGTCAACCTCAATTCCGCCGACTCTGATAACACCACTCTCTCCTTGGTAAAGAGGGGGCATTGCGCCCCGACGCAGCATGGCCTTTACTCGAGACATCAACTCCCGGATGCTGAAAGGTTTTGTGACATAGTCATCCGCTCCCATCTCTAGGCCGACCACCTTGTCCACCTCTTCAACTCTAGCTGTAAGCATCAAGATAGGCATCGTCATATCCCGGCGTACAATTCTACATACCTCTAAGCCATCCAGTTTGGGCAACATCAGATCCAGGACAATGATGTCCGGCTTCTCCTGCCGAGCTTTGTCCACCGCCTCGGCGCCATCACCGGCGGTGACAACCTGATACCCCCCACGCAAGAAGTTGTAACGTAGCACCTCTAACAGAGCGGGCTCGTCCTCCACCACCAAGATTTTATTGCCCATTGACCTCCTCTGCTATTGCCCATTATACATTAGGCTGCAATTCATAGGTGAATATGCAAAGGTGGTGCAGAGATACGGTGGCGATGCCCAGAATTAATTGAGAAAACTGAAAATAAACACGCCTCTATTTGTCAAGATTGCTTATGTCAAGACGCCGTGGGTCACGCCGCTTTCAAGATTGCTTAAAACCAACGATGGAGGATGAGGAGTGTAGCCGGATGCCTCTTACCAGGAAATAACCTTATCGTGGTCCTGGATGGCTTGAACAATGCTCCTGTAGCCAGCAGGGGGGTAGCGTCCGGCTACCCCCCTGGCCAACAGGTCATCCTCACATGCTAGGACATGTCCTGGAAATTCAACCCTTCGCAGCACGGCATCATGAAGCAGCAGCAGGGTAACCTCGTGTCCCCGTTCCTGTTGCTCAGCAGCGACTCTCA
>JASLXN010000257.1 GCA_030740315.1 Dehalococcoidia bacterium
ATGGTGGGCTTCCCCCTTTCCCCGTAGTGCGACGCCAAAAGGCTTAGACCCCTCCGCTCGAGTCCACTGCAAGTCTATGCCGGCCAGCTTGGCTTGCAGGGTCCGATAGGTACACAGGCGGTATCCCCTTACCATCCGGTCCTAGTTGCCGATACGAGAGTCTATGGCCCCTTTCTTGTTTGTTGTCTAGCCAAATAAGGTGCACTCTGTCCTGCTGGTCAACGACCATTGCCGGAAGACCTGAAGCAATCCTCCCAGTGCTGGAAACAAGCTCGGGTAAGTTCCAAGATAATCCGTTTGGCTTCTTGTTAAGATAAGTCCGGCCGTAGCCATCATTCCAAGTAAGAAGTAATGTGCCCTTGCTATTTACAGCCAGAGCCAGAGCCCTCAGCGGTTATTACACGGACTACGGAGGGTCTGGTAGCTTCAATAACTTCTGCGGTAGTCGGGGTCGGCGCAGATGTTGGTGTAGTAATTGGAACCGGGCTTGGTGCAGCGGAGGATAGGGTCTGGGTAGGGTAAGGAGTAGGAGTAGGAGTAGGAGTAGGAGTGAGGGTTGTGGCCATTAACTCTCTTACCCTCTGCTCGACCAGCGCATCCAAATCCGGTGTTGGAGCCGGTGTGGGTGTTTTGGGTGCCGCACATGCCCCAATAGCCAGGAGCGCAATCAGGAACACCAGCCATTTCACAGTCCATCCCCCACAGCCATCTTATACCATCATCACCTCACATCACCTCACCCCGTCCACACAATACGGAATCGTTGCTGAACGATGTCATGGGTGTAAGCTTCGAGGCTGGCAGAGTATAATGGAAGTAGGAGGAGAGGCATGGCCGAAATCAAAATAGATGAGGTCCTTGACACCAAGGGGCTGCTGTGTCCCCTGCCGGTGGTCAAGGCCAAGTTAGCTATAGAAGAGATGGATACGGGCAAGGTGCTCCAGGTGCTGGCCACCGACCCGGCGTCACCTACGGACTTCGCTGCCTGGTGCAGGGAGACCGGCAACACGCTTGTAGACAGTAGTAAAGACGGCAAAGTTTTCGTCTTCGCTATCAGGAAAGGCTAAGCGCAACTATGGGTGATGACCAGAAACCCAAGAGGGTAGCCCTTGTCGCCTCCAAGGGGACACTGGATATGGCATACCCCCCCCTGATGTTGGCCACCACCGCAGCCTCCATGGGCTGGGAGGCGGGTATCTTCTTCACCTTCTACGGACTTGACATAATCAATAAAAGGAAGTGCCGCAATCTGAAAGTGGCCCCCCTGGGTAATCCGGCCATGCCGGTTTCGGTGCCCAACATCATCGGAGCCATACCCGGTATGACCGGAATCGCCACCTGGATGATGCGGCGCATGATGCGCAAGCAGAACATGCCCAGCATTCCCGAACTGCTGGGCATTAGCCAAAAACTGGGGGTGCGGCTCTTCGGCTGCTCCACCACCATGGGGGTGATGACGGTGGCTGACGAAGACCTGCTGGAGGGAACGGAGTGTGCCGGGGCGGCTGGGTTCCTGGAGTTCGCCTCCGGTGCCCAGGTCACCCTCTTCGTTTAGGCCATGAAGATTGGAGAGGTTGTAGAGTCCGCCACCTTCATTTATAGTGCCCAGTGCTCTGAGTTGCACTCGCCGCCCACTCTGGGCGGGCTGGTAAAGACCGCTGACGGTGATGTGGAAATTTACGGTGTGGTGTGCCACGCTGCTACAACCTCCCTGGACCCCGGCCGTACCGCCGTGGCCGTGGGGCGGGATGGCGAAGCCGAGGAAGACCTCTACCGCAACCATCCACAACTCGCCCTCCTGCTGCGGACCACTTTCCAAGCGGCTGTGGTGGGCCACCGCTTGAACGGCACACTTTACCACTACTTGCCG
>JASLXN010000258.1 GCA_030740315.1 Dehalococcoidia bacterium
GGCACTAGCCCAAGCCCTGAGGGCAGCCGGAGAAGCCGCCGCTGCCCAGGATTGGACGGCGTACCTTGTGGGTGGGGCGGTACGGGATATGCTGCTGGGCCAGCCATGTCAGGATGTAGACATAGCCATCGAAGGCGAAGCCATCACTGTGGCCCTCGGTATTCCGGGCAGCCTGAAAGTAGTACGCCACCCCAGGTTTGGCACAGCCACCGTCAGAGGGGAAAGGTGGAGCCTGGACCTGGCCACCAGCCGCCGGGAGAGCTATCCACATCCCGGCTCCCTACCGGTAGTATCTTCCGCCCTCATAGGCGAAGACCTGTTCCGGCGGGACTTCACCATCAATGCCATGGCCGTTGCACTCTCCCCGGGCCGCAGAGGTGAGCTGGTGGACCCGTACCACGGCCGGGGAGACCTTACCCAAGGCCTGCTGCGGGTGCTCCACGACAACAGCTTTGTGGACGACCCCACCCGTATCCTCCGGGGACTGCGCTACCAGGCCCGCTTCGGTTTTCGCATGGAGGAGCATACCCTTGAGTTCTTGCGCCGCGACAAAAACCACCTTGAGGGTATCAGTGGCCACCGGCTGCTACAGGAGATGGAGCGTATTCTGAAGGAAGAGGCCCCGGAACGGGCGCTGAGCTTAGCGATAGAACAAGGCGTGCTACATCACATGGCCCTTCCCTTGGAGGACGGGGATTGGATAAGCCAGGCCTTTTCCAGTGCCCGAGCCCTGGGCCGCACCTCCCCATCCATCTATCTGTGTTTGCTGGCCTACCATCTGATGCCGGAGCAGGCCGGGGCGCTGGCGGAGCGACTATCGTTGCCCCGGACGCAGGCACAGGCGGTAGTGGATACTGTGCGGTTGAGGCTGGCCCCCCCCGAAGCATCCCTGCCCCCCAGCTTGCTCACCGCCTACCTGGAGAGCTTCTCTCCCACCGCCGTGGCCGCACATGCCGTGGTGACGGAGCCGCCCCTATCAGACAGGTTGAGCCTGTGGTTGCGACGCTGGCGTTATGTAAAGCCATCCCTGGACGGCAACGACCTGATGACATTGAGGATGCCCTCCGGCCCCCGGATGGGCGAGCTTTTACGGAGGTTACGGGCCGCCCGCCTGGACGGGGAGGTCAGGGGCCGCCACCAGGAGGAAGAGATGGTGCGCCGCTGGCTTGAGGAGGCCCGACCACCTACCGCTTAGTTGCGCAAATCAAGTAAGATTTTCATCTGCTGTGACAGAGTGAGTAGTGAAATCACGGCTGGAAGAGGCTATGTAGGACACGATGAATTCACTGACCTGGGACAACGGCACTTTTCTGAAAGCTTGGTGTGCTGTTATTCCTACGCAAAGCCCAGCCAGCAATCCTACCCAAGCTGGACCACCTACTACCCAAGATGCCCCTATGAACAATCCAGGTCCCACCCCACCCTCTGTCAGGCCAGCGACACACTCGGCATAGCTACCTTCCCCATCCTTCGCATCCATAAATGATTTGGCTAAACTAGCTACAGCCAAAACGCCAAGCGCCGGGTTCGCGCTTGCCAGGGCCAAGATACCATACCTACCACACCTTGCCGAAAACTCCCGCACGTCTTTACGTTTCCAGTTTAAGGCCATGGCAACGATTCCTATCCAAGCTCCGAACACCTCCACCCCGTTGTAGTGCAGCATATCTTGAAACCACGGCTTGGGAATACTTAGTGTCTCCGAGAGGAAATTTGCAGTCTGGTCGTAGTTGGTCTTATCCCATGTCACTACTGGGAGGCCAACATGGGTGCCGAGGTCATGCCACAACCCTGAGAAGTATCCCAGTGTTTCTTGCAAAGCGGAATCATCAGGCAGCGCTTCGCGTGTCTTACCCCACGCTCC
>JASLXN010000259.1 GCA_030740315.1 Dehalococcoidia bacterium
CCTGTCTATAAAAATATCCCGCAGCGTGGTGTAACAGATGCTAGGCTGAACTAAGTCCGGTTTCAGCAACCAGCGATGAGGGTTGCCCCGAAGAACGTTCTTCCAGCTAATCACGCCACCTTCATAAGGTTGAACTTAGAACGGAATCACGGCTTCGGCCTCGGTAAGAGTGGCTATCACATTCTCATGGGAGACCACTTCCACCCCAGGCATCAGCCGGGAGGGGTTTATTTCTTGCTCTTCCAGCGATTCCCTCTCCACCAGCACCCGGCCCTTGAGGAGCACTAGCATGTCTTTGTGTTTCTTGATTTCCCCGCCGCTGATTAGCTCCGGGGCCAAGGGTGTAGCAAGCCACACGGCTTGGTCCATGAGGACTGCGGTTACCTCGTTGTTGGCTAAGGTCAGCCCCACGCTGTGACGCAGCCCTTCCGAGCCTTTCACAGAGCCCAAAGGGGAGTGCCGGAGCAGCACCACCACCTTTTTCTTATCCAAAGGCTACTACCCGGTCTGCTTGGCTGACAATCTCAGCCCAGTCGTTTTGGCCTCCGAATAGTGCCCCTTCCATCTTATCCACCCCCCGCTCATAGGCATTATGAGCACAGACTGTGAAACGGACCCCCTTGCCTACAAGGGGTAGTAGGTTGCGCACGTAGAAAACGCCATTATCCATAAAGAATATATCCACCTCGTGCCCCATATCCACTGCGGACCGGGCCAACTTGTCCACAGTGTGGCCGTCCTCTGTCTCCGGCCCTGCAGTGAGCAATATGGCCAGCTTCACTCTGTTCTCCTTAAAAGTGGCGCAGCATTGAGCCTGTCGAAGCACGAGCACCGCTCACTTTTCGACAAGCTCAAAGTTACGGCCCGGCCATTGTTCTCGTTACCGCAAGTCAGTTCCATCTCCCCTCGCCTCAAACAAAAAGCGTTATGTCAGCGTCGGAGGCCTCTTTAATGTAGGAGGCGGCACCTACCACGGCCTCCACTTCATCAATCAGGTCCTCCCGGCGCAGGCCCATGATAGTCATAGGGTTATCACAGGCGATATAGCGTACCCCAAGGTCAGTGGCATCGGCCAGCATCTCCGGGATAGACTGAATTCCCTTGGCCTTCATACGCCGCCGCATCAGCCAGCTACCCAGGCCCAGGAAGTTAAATCGTGACAAAGGGAGGCGGTCCGATCCACTTGGATACAAGATGTTCATCTCCGCTGTCACAACTCTGTCCAAGAATCCTTCACCACGAGGGCGTGCCCCCTTCCGTTTCACCACATTGATGCCCCAACAGGTAAACAGGATGCTCACTTCCATTCCGGATGCTGCGGCGGCATTGGTGATGGTTAAAGCGGCGCAGACCTTATCTAAATGGTCGGTTGATAGCACTAGGGACATTTTGTTGCCCATCTAAGCCTTCTTGACGAAGAACTTTAATTGCTCCTCTTCCTGCTCCTGAGACGAAAGTATGTTGCCGGTCTTTTTGCACCAAGCGGGGACATCATGCAGAGCTACCTTGTCAGTGACCCACAGCTCCAGAAACTGGCCGGAGTCCATAACACGCATCTTTTTTGCCATTTCCACTATGGGCCTGGGGCAACGCATGCCCCGGCAGTCTAGGACGGCATCCGCCACCTAAAAAGTCACCGATACAGCATGGGACTCCATCTCTCTAACCACTCGCGAATACGGAGCCACCTCCACCCCCTCCGCCAGGTCCTCGCTGTCGAGCCCTCTTTTTCTCAGGGCTGGTTCCACCACCAGGATGTGTCCTCCCAGCTCTATGAAATCCTCCACAAAGCTCAAGTTGTTGGGCAACCCCAAAGCAGAAGGGTTCTGCCCTTTGACAGCAAAGTAGACCCCGTCTTCCAT
>JASLXN010000025.1 GCA_030740315.1 Dehalococcoidia bacterium
ATCCGGGACAGAGGAATTATCACCGGCATCACCGGTGAAGAGGGCCGTGTCCTGGCCATTCAGCTGAACTCCGGTGCTCTGCCTGTGCCCATGACGGTCATCCAGCAGCAGGATGTGGATGCCCTGCTGGGGGCTGACTCCTTGCAGCGCAGCGTGCGGGCAGCGGTGTTGGGGTTGATACTGCTCCTGGCCTTCATGCTGGTCTACTACCGGTTCCTGGGCCTGGTGGGCAATGTGGCATTGCTCTACTACGGCGTTCTGGTACTGGCCCTGTTCAAGCTCGTACCGGTTACCTTGACCCTGGCCGGTATAGCGGGCTTCATCATCTCCCTGGGCATGGCCGTGGATGCCAATGTGCTGGTATTTGAGAGGCTAAAGGAAGAACTGAGGAGGGGCAGCACTTTCGGTGCTGCTGTGGAGGTGGGTTTCTCACGGGCGTGGCAGGCCATACGGGACAGCAATGTGACCACCCTCATCGTATGCGCAGTCCTCTACTGGTTTGGTAGCCGCTTCGGCCACACCTCCATTATGGGGTTCGCCCTTACACTAGGCATAGGCATTCTCACCAGTATGTTCACCGCTATAGTGGTCACCCGCGGCCTCCTGCGCCTGGCCCGATTCACCCCCGTGGTGCGTCGGATGAGTTGGTTCGCGGTTTAACGGAGGGGTTGTATGTCGCCGGTACTCTGCCCTAGCACCTCTCCGGGAGATAAATGGGGGGCTAAGCCCCCCAAATACCATGTCCGAGTGGGTGGATGGGAAAGATTATCCTCGTTGAGCTATACACATAAGGAGTAAGGTGTTAGACCTAGTTAGCAGAAGGCTACTCTATTTTGTGCTCTCCGCGGTGGTGATAGTGCCGGGGCTGATATCCCTGGCCGTTCCCCCGGGGCTCAACCTGGGCATAGAGTTCACCAGCGGCTCAACTATGACGGTGAATTTTGGAAACCCGGTAGAGATGGCCCAAGTGAGGGAGGCTCTGGAAGATGCGGGCCAGTCAGATGTCATCCTCCAGCGCACCGGAGACGACTTCTTCATGCGCCTGCGGGAGCTAAGCCCGGATCAGAAAGTGACCCTGGAAGCCCAGCTAGCACAGCGGCTGGGGCCCCTAGTGGTGCTGGACTTCGCCTCGGTATCCGCAATCGTCTCCAAAGAAATAGGCCGTGATGCCGGTTTTGCCATTGCAGCGGCGGCCGTGGGTATCCTACTCTATGTCGCCTGGGCCTTCCGCCGACTGTCAAAGCCTTGGCGCTATGGGGTATCCGCCATCTTCGCCCTAGTACATGATGTACTGGTGGTGCTGGGGCTGTTCTCACTGCTAGGGCGCGTCTTTGGGGTGCAGGTGGATGCCACTTTTATTGCCGCCATACTGGCGGTGGTGGGGTACAGCGTGAACAACACCGTGGTGGTGTATGACCGTATTCGGGAGAACACCGTGCGGGGCATCAGCCGCGACTATGTTCAGGTGGTGAACCAGAGCTTGGTGGAGAGCCTGGTGCGCTCTTTGAACACCAGCCTCACCACCCTGTTCGTGGTGCTGGCCCTGTTCCTCTTTGGCGGTGAGACCATCCGCTACTTCACCCTGGTGTTTATCATAGGTATAACCGCCGGCACCTATAGCTCCCTGTTCGTCTCCAGTCAGATACTCGTGGTGTGGGAGAGCAGACGATGGGGTCGGATTTGGACCAGAACCGCCTGACCCGGACCAAGACCCGGGCGGTGGCTGTATCCATCGCCTCCAACTCCATACTCATACTGGCCAAAATAGCGGCGGGGCTTGCCATGGGTAGCATCAGTGTGGTGGCGGAGGGCCTCCACAGCATGCTGGACCTTATGGCGGCTATCATCGCTTTTTTCGGTATCCGAATAGCCTCTCGCCCCCCTGATAGCACCCACCCCTTCGGCCACGGCAAGGCAGAGAGCGTCAGCGCGGGCATACAGGGCGGCCTGATCTTTTTGGCGGCGTCTATCATAGTGGTGGAGGCGGGACGACGTATCCGCAGCGGGCTAAACCTGGAGCTATTAGAGTTGGGTATAGGGGTGATGCTGCTCTCCGTGGTGTTCAACATCGCCGTATCCCGTTATTTGGCCCGGGTGGCCCGGCGCACGGACTCGGTGGCCCTGGAGGCAGATGCCTGGCACCTGACCACGGATGTATATAGCTCCCTGGGTGTCCTTGTGGGGCTGGGGGTGGTGCGGCTCACCGGCTTCCACCTGCTGGACCCCCTCATCGCCATAGGCGTAGCTGGACTTATCGTAAAAGCGGCCTGGGATGTCACCCGGCGGTCATGGTCCGGGCTACTGGATGAGCGGCTTCCTGCTGACGAGGAGAGCATCATCACCGTTGCCATTATGGAGCACGGGCGGGAGATGGTGGGCTTTCATGAACTGCGCACCCGGAAATCCGGCAATATGCGCTACATAGACCTGCACCTGGTGCTGGACAAGGGCGCTACCTTGGAGCGGGTCCACAAACTGTGCGACCATCTGGAGGCCGACATAATCTCCCGGCTACCCAACGCTGTGGTCAACATTCACTGCGAGCCCCCGGAGGAGAAAGAGGCGGACTGAGCTTCAGCGTCCGAACAGCCGTTTCCAGAAGGGGGTCCGGCGGCGGACGGAGAGCCACATACGGGTCAGGGGGCTGGGGCGGTTCATGCGACGCAGTTCCTGGCCGGAGTTCCTGGCCCCCCAGTAGAGCAGGCCCACGCTGGTGGCGAAGGCCGGGTCATGCAGCATGTGTACGAGCCCGCTTATGTTGCGGGGCACCCCTACCCTGCAGGGCAGCCCGAACACCCGCTGGCCCACATTGGCCATCCCTGGCAGCTTGGATGTGCCGCCCGTGAATACGATTCCGGCCGGAGCCACCCGGTGCAGGTCTTCGGTCGCCAGTTCCACATTTATAAGTTCCAACATCTCCTCAACCCTGGCGGTGAGGATGTCCTGAAACTCCCGGAAGGGGATGCTGCCGTTGTCCTCCATCTCCAGAACGGTATCCGGCACGGGCTTGCCCTTGCGCTCGGCCTCCATGGTGGCATATTTGATTTTTAGGGCCTCGGCCTCCTCGTAAGACACCCCCAGCCCGTAGGCCAGGTCTCGGGTCACCTGGTAGCCGGCCACAGGTATAGCGGCGGTGTGCCATACGCTGTTGTTCCTGAACACAGCTATATCCGTGGTGCCGCCGCCGATGTCCACCACCACCACGCCCACATCCTTCTCTGCGGGGCGCAGCACGGCCTCGCCGGAGGCCAGGGGTTCCAGGATAATGTCCTCAGCGGCTACTCCGGCCTTGCGCACCGATTTTATCAGGTTGTTGATGGCGTGGGACGCGGCGGTGACCATGTGCACCTGGGAGTCCAGCCGGGAACTGTGCAGGCCCACCGGGTTTTGCACTTCACTATGGTCATCCAGTTTGTAGTTGGAGGGGACGGCGTGCAGCAACTGCCTCTCATTGGACATGCGCATCTCCCATGCGTGCTGCATTAGGCGTTGCAAATCCTTGTCTGATACGGCCTGGTCCTGGGGGATGGAGATGGCGCTGGAGGTGTTGAAGGAACTGATGTGGGTGCCGGTGACGCCGATGAAGGCGGAGTTGATGCGGACGCCGCTGCTGACCTCGGCCTCCCGCACCGAATCCCGCACCGAGTCCCCCACTTGGTTCAGATCAACCACCACCGCCTTACGCATCCCCAGGGAGCGGCCGATACCCACCCCGATGATGCGGAAAATCTCGTCGTCTTCCAACAGGCCGATGAGGGTACAGACCTTGGTGGTACCGACATCTATGGCGGCGTATAGCTTGCCGTTACCAAGCAGCTTACGAGGCGATTTTAGCATCATTCTCCTCCTTGGTTGGACATGGCCCTGACCTCAAAGCCCAGGGCGCGCAGCACCCGGTTGGCATCCCTAGATGTGACATCGGCTGCAAAGAGGCCGACCCCTTTGGCCTCCAGTAGCCGCTCCAGCACCTGCTTAGCAGGGAATTGGGTACCGTTTATTTCCACATAGTAGCGACGGATGGGCCTGGGACGCACGCCCTTCACCACCTGCCTAACCTCTTCCCCGTTGGCCACTAACTCCCGGCCACCCAGGGTGAACTGTCTCTTTCCCGGCGTTGCTCACCTCCTCCTATGCGGCGGATGTCTTATTACTGGTATTGTTATTGCTATTATACTCCTTATTCTTATTATGTCAATGGGTTAGAAAGGAAATTGTGCGGAATTTATTGTTCCATCCGCTTGGCAGATATGTTCTCGGGGGCTCAGCCCAGAGCCTCGGGGGAACAGCAGCGCGCGTATACAGGGGAGCGGCTTGCCTCGTCATGGGGGTTCCAAGGGGGCGAATCCACCCTGGCGGGGATCTGGGAGTGTCCCCCAGAGAAAATTGCACTGGGCGGGTGAGGGGAAAAGACAGGATTGGGTAAGCGTCCCCTAAATCCGGCGGGCCGCGGCTATCCCTTCCACTGAGGCGGGGTGGGCCAGGAAGGGCTGGCTGCATGCCGGTAGTGATTGCACTTCTACCCCACGCCCCTTCAACTCCGCAGTCAGGGAGCCGTCCTCCTCGTAACCTAGGGCCACCACCACCGTGTCCACCTCGGCCGTCTCCTGCCCAGCGCCGATGGCGAAGGTTAGGTGCTTGCCGTCGTAGCTTACCGGACGGGCGTCGGTGTGAAAGCGTGTCCCCTTTGGTTTCAGGCGGTCTTGGATTTGCGGTGTGAGCCTATCCTCCAGCCCCTTCCCTAGTGTGGGGCCTGGCTCCAGCACCATCACCTGGTGCCCCCGGTTAGACAGGAAGAAGGCCGCCTCTAGGCCGGTGTTGCCGCCCCCCAGCACTGCCACCCGCTGTCCCGCCTTAGTCAGGCCCTCAAGCAAGGCATCTGCCAGGACCACACCGGTGCCCGATATTCCGTCCTCCAATACGGGCCGCAGCCGTGGAGTTACCAGCACGCTATCCGCCCGGGCGGCGGCGATGGCTTTTGCAGAGCAGTCCCGACCGGTCTCAGCGGTTACACCAAGGGCTTTCAGGCCCTGTAGCCTCTCGGTGATGGCTTTCCTCTGCAGCCATGCCCAACGTCCGCTGACGTGAGGGGCCTCCTCCCACAGGGTCACCTGATGGCCCCGCTGGGCCGCTACGCGGGCGGCCTCCAGCCCCGCCGGCCCCGCGCCCACCACCAGCACCTTTCTGGAGACGTCGGCCCTGTCTTCCGTCTTGCCGTCCATACCCACTTCGGGGTTGATAAGGCATACTAGGCCGCCACGTGAGCGGTAGTAGCTGCATGTGAGGCAGGCGATGCAGCGGCGTATCTCGTTGCTACGGCCCTCCCGAGTCTTCACGGGCAGGTCCGGGTCGGAGAGCAGGCCACGGCCCACGGCTATGAGGTCCGCCTGTCCCTTATCCAGAATTTCCTCGGCCAAGCCGGGGTCATTTATACGCCCCGCCACCATCACAGGGATAGTTATGGCGTCCTTTATCTCCTGGGCTAGGGGCACTAGACAGCCTTTGGGGGAAAGCACCGACTGTGTGCTCCACTGCCGGGCCATGCCGTTTCCAGCGGAGACGCTTATAAAATCGGCCCCGGCCTCCTCGGCCAGCCGGGCGATGATGGTGGTGTCTTCTAGGGTGAGGCCACCCTCCACGAACTCTTGGCCGGAGATGCGTAAGCAGATGGGGAAATCCGCCCCCACCTTATCCCGGACGGCGGTGATGCACTCCCGGGCGAAGCGGCTGCGGCCATAGGTGTCCCGACCGTACTCGTCCTCCCTGCGGTTGGACAGGGGGGAAAGGAACTGGCAGATGAGGTAGCTGTGGGCGCCGTGTAGCTCCACGGAGTCAAACCCGGCCTCTCTGGCGCGGGTGGCGGCGGCGGCGAACCGATCCACCAGCCCGGCTATCTCCTCCGTTGTCAGTTCCCGCGGCGTGTCGTAGCCGGGGACGGGCAATGCCACTGCTGAGGGGGCCACCGGCTGTGTCTGGGAAACCGAGGACGGCTCCTGACGGCCAGGGTGGTGTATTTGGATGGAGGCTTTAGCGCCGTTCTTATGTATGGCTTGGGTGAGCGCTTTCAGGGTGGGGATGTAGGTATCGCTATCGATTCTTAGCTGGTAGCGGGAGAGTAGGTGCATGGAGTCCACCGAGGTGGCCTCCACCTGGATGAGGCCCACTCCTCCCTTGGCCCGACGCGCATAGTAATCAATCATTGCCTGTGATACCGTGCCGTCCTCATTGCCGAAGTCGGTTACCATGGGCGGCATCACCAGTCGGTTGGGAAGCTCCATACCCCGGATGTGTACCTTTTCGAATAGCTTGCTCATCGTCCCTCCCTTATTGTTCTCAGGCATGGGCCATGACGCCGCCACTGAGGAAATAGGTCTGGCCCGTTATATAAGAGGCGGCGTCCGATGCCAGGAACGCGGCCATCGCACCCACCTCCTCTATTTTGCCCAGGCGCTTGGCGGGTATGAACCGGGCCAGGCGTTCCTTCGGCATGGCCTCGGCCAGCGGTGTGTCTTCAAACCAGCAGGGTGCCATGGCGTTGACCGCTACACTCTTCCCCGCCCATTCCAGGCCCAGTGACCGCGTGAAGCTTATCACCCCGGCCATGGCGGCGCAGTAGGCAGTACAGTTGCCCAAGCCCCGTTCCCCCAGCCCCGATGCGAGGTTGATAATACGGCCGCCTCCATTGGCTAGCATGTGCCCCCCCACCTCCCGGCACCACAAGAATACAGGGTCCAGGTTAGCGTTAACTATCCACCTCCAGGCGGCTTGGTGGGTGTCCAGCAGGGGGCTGGCCATAGGGGTATCATAGCAGTTCACCAGTATGTCGATGCCACCGCCGGCTACGGCCCTAGTCACTGTGCGGCGCACCTGGGTGGGGCTGGGCCGGGTGGGCAGGGCCGCTCCGCTCAGCTTGCCTGCCACCTTCCGGGTAGTGGGGGCGGGCAGGGTGGCCAGCAGGACCTTGGCCCCCGCCTCGGCCAGCGCCTCGGCTACTGGCTTCCCCCAAGGATGAAGGCCACCAGTAACCAGTGCCCTCTTCCCGTCCAGCGAGAGCACTTCCTCCCTCATATGACGCTCTCTAGGGGAAGAATGGGGGCTGAGCCGGTGGGGGCATAGCCCCCGGCCAGCGCTCCGCCATCCGCCAGGAATACCTCCCCTGTTATATAGGCGGCGGCGTCCGAGGCCAGATATACCGCCAGCCCGGCTATTTCGTTGGGGTCTCCCACCCGGCCGATGGGAATGAACTGGCCGCTGTAGGAGTAATCCTGCACCTCGGGGATGGTGGAAAAAAAGCCGGGGGCGATGCAGTTTATGCGTATGCCGTATCCGGACAGGCTCATGGTCAGGGTGCGGGTAAGGTTGATTATGCCTGCCTTGGAGGCGCAGTACATATAGTTCTCCCGTTGCCCCCGCATCCCGAAGCCCGAGGATAGGTTGATGATGCACCCCTTGCCCCGTTCCGCCATGTGCTTGCTCACCGCCCGGCAGCAGTAAAAAGCGCCGGATAGGTTGGTGTCTATCCCCACCCGCCACTCATCGTCGGTGGTCTCCCACAGGGGTTTGGGGGTCCACTCCCGTACTATTCCGGCGTTGTTGATGAGGATGTCCACCCCGCCCCACTCCTTCAACACAGTAGCTATCATGTCGTTAACCTTGGGGGGACTGGTGATATCGGCGCTCAGGGCCAGGGAGCGGCGTCCGCGGGACCTCACCTCTTGCGCCACCTCTTTAAGAGGAGCAGGGCGGCGTCCACACACGGCCACATCCGCACCGGCGGCGGACAGCCCCAGGGCCATGGCGCGGCCCAGTCCGGAGCCGCCCCCGGTGATAACGGCCCGCTTACCAGTGAGATCCAGCTTATCGGGCGACATGCCTCCTCCTTGCTTGATTACCCAGTTTAGCAGAATACATCGGGGGAGGACAGGCTGCCGGCTACTGGGCACCGGCTTTTCTGCGGCTTCCCACCGGAAAGGCTCCCATGGCTACCAGTGCGGCCACGCAGCCCACTGGTAGCCATGGCGGGGAAGCCCGCTGCCGGGGCCATAAACCCCCAGAGGAAGGCTCCAGCCCCGATGCCCAGGTCCATGGCTCCGGTGAAGATACCCATGGCCGCCCCTCGGCGGTCCGGTGCCGCGCGGCCCACCACCAGGGCCATGATGGCGGGCTGGATCAAGGCAAAGGCTAGGCCATACACTATGGCCACTACCATAAAGATGGCCAGCGAGGCGGCGTTAGAGAGTAGGCCCAGCCCCAAGGCGGCCAGCAGCAGCCCCGGAACAATAGTTGTCCCGCGGCCGTAGCGGTCAGAGAGCCACCCCGCCGGCCCCGGGCGATGACTAGGGCCACGGCGAACGTGGTGAAGAACAGGCCTGGGTTATCCAGCCCTCTCCTCACGGCGAAAGGGGCAGAAAAGAGACGATGGGGCCATAGGTGAGGGCCAGCATCCCCAGCAAGACTGAGGGAAACAGCTCCGGCACCTCAAACAAGGGGCCTCTCTGCTGTGGGGAATGGTCTTTGGGCTCTATGACTAGCGCGGCGCATAGGACGGATAGTGCGGCCACCGCGCCCGCTATCAGGAAAAGGTAGGTGAAGTCGAGGGAGCGCAGGATAAATATGCCGGTCACTGGCCCCACTGCCATGGCCATATTCATGGACATGCCGTAATAGCCCATTCCCTCTCCTCTCCGCTGGGGGGGCATTACATCCGCCGCCAGCGCCGCCGCAGCGGTGCCGAAGGCGGCCCACCCAGCCCCATGGAGAATGCGAACGGCCAGCAGGCTGAACATGGATCCTGCCCAGGTGTAAAGTAGAGATGATGCTAGCATGACTAGGCACCCCACCAGGATGAGCCTTCGTCGGCCCCACACATCGGCCTCCCGGCCCACCAGAATCCTGAGCGGCACGGCGGTCAGTGCGAATACACTCATTATGAGTCCGATTTGTGCTTCACCGGCATCTATCTCCACGATGTAAAGGGGCAGGGTGGCCAGCAACAAGTAGAAGTTGCCAAATGAAAATAGGGTGATTAGCCACGCCAGGACGAAGTTGCGGGTGAGCAACGGTGGGTGTGGAGGGCGGATCCTTATTCCTACCAGCCCCTATAGTGCTTCAGACAGAGATAAGTAATCACGGCTCCCATGACACTCATTCTGGTCTATGTGATGCCGGCCATAAGACTATAGGCTGCGTCACTGTTGTCAACCACATGGTTGAGCTTTGTAGAGCGGCTGCCATATTTGGACGAGCCGAATCAGGTAACTGCTGTCAGGCGTTCAGGCAAATCGCCATCAAAACGCCATCGTATGAGTTCCAAGCTCAAATCTGCACCGTGACCTGTCTTCAAAGAAAAACTTTATGGGGGTGGCTTTAGCACCATGAGGAAGGTTTACAGAGGCAACCATAAAATTCAGGTCAGAGGGATATTCAAGGCAGGCTTCTCCGTGGGAAAAACTGGAACTGATATGAGCTGTGCCGACATGGTCTCTCCAAGGTCGGAGCTCTGCACCGCTGACTGAGAAGCAATGGACTCGTGGGTTGCAATAAGCCACCTGAGTAGTCTGCAGTCCATTGGATGCCCTTACCTGCCCGTCCACCTCCAGTGCAACTTCGGGGCTTGTCGTCCCAATACCAACATTTGCGTCGGTTGTGACATTACCGGCGCCATCCGTCCATAAGCTTGTTCCCGGAGGCCCCTGTGGCCCTGCTGGCCCTCGTTGCCCTACCGGCCCCTGAGTACGCCGGTTGCACCCTGGCGGGCGGACCCCAGTAAAAGACCAGCCAGTAGAAAAGAAAGCAGACCATATTTCATTCCCATGTTATGCTCCCTCTACAGGCACTGCTTCAGAGAATTGTACCATTTCGAAGACCGGTGGTTCTGACGCTGAAGTCGGTTTGTCAGTAACACATTCATGTGGCCGGCCTTGGCGAGTTGTCACTCCGGCGTTATACTGGTAGCCAACTGGACGGGGTGGTCTTGACACGAGTGAAAGGGGGACAACACAGTGACCACAGGCAAGATTTTCACCGATGAGGAACTTAGAGACATGGGAACCCAGACGGCTGAGCTTATTCGAGCTGCCATAGATGCCGGTGATAACGACAAGGCCAAGAGGCTAACCCGGAGGATGTTCAGGGAATGGTTGTCTATGCACGACCTGTACCGGGACTGGACGACGGCGCTCATGAGCTTTATAGGCCGCCGATTCGGAGATGATGTCCTTCAGGAGGCCCTTAAAGAAAGCTGTACTGTGTGGCTGAAGCCAGTGGCGGCGCTATACCATCAGTGTGATAGGGATGGAAATCCTCGCCGGAAAGCGGAGCTTTTGGCGGCCGGTTTGCGAGGGCACCTCATGCCCGTAAAAATTGAGGAAGATGAAGAGAAGTTCATCTTTGAGATGGAGCCTTGCGGCAGTGGGGGGCGTCTCATTCAGGAGGGATACTATGGGCCTCCTATAGACTTCCTCAAGATAGAAAAACCGCAGCCTATGACCACAGGGCAAAAGGACATGCCGGTCTACTGCGCCCATGGGCCGGTGCTCTCCATGCTTGGCATTGAGTGGGGTGGGGCTCCCGTCTTTTTCGAGGAACCGTCAGATAAACTGGGGGATAAGAACTGTAAATTCTATCTGTATAAAAGCCCTAAAGACACCCCGGCGGAGCTTTATGCCAGAGTGGGCAAGGAGAAAAAGGGCTGAGATATTACGGAACATCCGGCCCTAGGGATTGCCCGGTAGGCCCGAGTGCTGTAAACTATCATGTCAAAGCGGTCTGTTGTTTTGAGGAGGCAAAAAAGACAGGGTTTGGTTTTTGCAAATTAAGTGTTTTCATGGTACTGTACAGGTGGCATTTACAGTTCAGGTTGTTTTGTGCTTCGGAGATCCCCCATTTCACCCGCGAGTATTGGATGGCCCGAACTCAGGCTACACTTAACAAGGGGGCATCCATGATTCGTAGCAACTGATAACAAGCGGCGGTTACCGGACTATTGTAGCCGAATTTAGCAAAAAGGGGCATCCGCCGCTCCGTTCTTATGGAAGGTATGGCACTAGGGGCTTGGCGGTGATAGAACACAGCAATTGAAGGAGGAGCACTGTGAATATATATGTTGGCAATCTATCGTATGAGATGACGGAGGAGGAGTTGCGCGAGGAGTTTGCGGCCTTTGGGGATGTGGAATCGGTCAGGCTCATCACCGATAGGGACAGCGGGCGGCCCAAAGGGTTCGGTTTTGTGGATATGCTGTCTGATTCCGAAGGACAGGCGGCGATTGACGCCCTCAACGGGAAAAATGTGAAAGGCCGGGCCATGAATGTTAATGTGTCGCGACCTCGTCCCGGCATCAGATAGCTCTCGTAACCTGGAGCCAGACATTTAGGGGCGGGATAGCTACCCCAGAGCGGCCTGCGAAAGTTGATTGTCACCTAAAGGGCCTGTAAAGCTGAGCGCAGGGCGTTTGTTGACCCATATGGCCACAGATGATGGTTCACTACTCTAAGCCCCCGCTCCTGCCTGACCGTAGAGACCCAACTTTCTGATTGCTTAATCTAACAACATAGGTGTGCATAGTTGGGGTGGGCCACTACAGTGTCAAAGAGGCACGCTCGTGCCGAGCGTTAGACGGAGGCAAAATGAGAGCTCTTGAAGCGTTTCATCAGATAGTGGAAGGGCGGCATGATTACGCCCGGGAATGGAAGGCCCGTACGGGCCAGAGAGCTATTGGATATCTGTGCACATATGTGCCCGAGGAGATTCTATACGGAGCAGGGGTACTTCCTTTGCGTATCCTAGGCGGGCGGGAGACACAGGACCTCGCAGACCGACACATCTACTCCGGTATTTGGTGCGCCTATTGCCGCGATGTCTTGGGGCAGGGGCTGGCGGGTAGATATGACTACCTGGATGGCATAGTCAACTCCTATGTGTGCGACCACATTCGCGGGGCCTATGAGAGCTGGGTCATACACCTCAAACCCTCCTTCTACTGGGAGGTCATTATTCCCAATGCCCTGCATCGCCCCCATGCCGCCACCTGGCTGCTGTCCCATGTGCGCCGGCTCCATAAGGCCCTGGAAGGGTGGGTGGGCCACCCCGTCTCCGATGATGACATCTGGCAGGCCATAGAGACCTATAACGCCAACCGGGCACTGCTGCGGGGCCTCCATGAGACCAGGAAAGCCGAACGTTCTACCCTTACCGGCGCGGACATAGCTGAGGTAACCCTTGCCAGCCTGCTGATGGACAAAAAAGAGCACAGCGCCCTGCTCCAAGAGCTCAAGGGTGGGATGGAGGGGCACCGGAGCACCCAGGGCTCTAAGGTGCGCATAATGCTGGTGGGCAGCGAGTGCTACGACATGGAGTTCTATGGCCTTCTGGAGTCCCTGGGCGCTACGGTGGTGAGTGATACCCTGTGTACCGGGATGCGCTCCTTCTGGGAACCGACCCCCCTCAATGTTGATGACCCGTTAGAGGCCATTGTGAAGCGGCTC
>JASLXN010000260.1 GCA_030740315.1 Dehalococcoidia bacterium
CTGGTGACGGACGCAGTTGTGATTATGTGATTACCAAACTTCCCCAAGCGGAGTGCGAGGTGTTGCTGCGGCGGCCCGATGCCACAGCTTTTCGCGGTGGAGATAGGATATACCGCACCTGGTTGCACCTGTCTGTAGGCAGTACTGCTGGCTTGGATGATATTATATCCCTGGTGAGACAGAGCTATGAGGCGGTTTGCTCGAAGCGGTGAGGTTTCCAGCCCTGGATTTTGGAAAAATATGGAGATGCCTGGAGAGGGCGACTGTTTCAAGGGGAATTGGATAGGCGGGAACTGCGTAGGCGGTCAAGGCCCAGTAAGATGTTATGTGGAACCACTTCGGTAGGCGACCTTTTAATGGGCCGCACCGGATCCTGCGGCATAGTTTGCAACCTGCTTACTGTCTGCGATAGAAAGGGGAAATCGGTGACCGAGCTTAAACGCTTCACTATTGAAGAGGCCAAGAGAGTCGGCGAAGCGCTGGGTATTGATTGGAGCATGTATGATGTGGAGCAGTTCCGCAGGGGAATGGATGTTGAGTTGGAGCACGGCCATAAGTACCCGGCAACCGATGTGACCAACAACGACCCTGTAATCACCGGCAAAATAGCCCTGGCCCACCTGAACGAGTTCCCGGACTACTACGATAGGCACGCCGTTATGGAGGAAGGGGCGGAGCGATTCTACGGGAAGCACCGCGATTGAAATTGAGGCGATGTCATCGTCCTGGCACCACCTCAATTTTCGTTCAGCCAGTGTTGTTGATTGTTTTCTCTACGGGCCTATGCGCCTGTATGCCTTGCGCCAGGTGGCCTTGAATGCGGGTCCCGGCGTGAACTTAGGCACTTCGCCAGAACGCTGCTTTTTGGTGTGGTCAATGAAGTTCTGAAACCCCTCTTCACCGTCCATGTCATATATTGCTAGGAACTTGGGATAGCCCTCCTCGGGCTCAACGATTTCGTAGCGATTAGCGCTCATTACGCCGGGTATGGAGGTCACTTCTGGGATGTGCGTCTTGTTGTACCACTCGTTGAAGGCCGCTTCATCAGCGGGGTCTGGGACAATCGTCCCTACTAGGAAGACTACCGGGGGTTTAGCCATATCGCCTCCTTAAGCTATTTTACTTGCAGTGTAGCCTGTTGGAAGGGCGGCGGTCAAGCAATAGCTTTTTCTTCTCACACTCACGGCCGTGAGATTTTCTTTTCGGGACAGGACCTACTTTTTCTCGACGTAAGGAATGGTTTGCAAATACCGTTAGCCATTTGATTCCTGTTTGTTGTTTGGAGGAATTTGTTTTGGGTGAGGCATCCGGTGAGAGTATATAGATCTTAGGGGTTTATCCTGAAAGCTGGGGCCCTTTACAGTCCGCAGGATATGAAGGTTGAGGAATTGCTGGTGCCGGTTACGGCCGGTGACGAGATACTGGTGAAGGTTGAGGCCTGTGGCATCTGTGGCTCATATCTGTGCCTCTACAGAACCGGCGACTTTGAGGATATGGGCGTGCCCATGGGTGCGGACTGGGTTATGGGGCACGAGTTTGGGGGGGAGGTGATGGTTGTGGGGGTTAATGTAAAAGGAGTGAAAGTGGGGTATAGAATTGCCGCTCTGGCCATGGGTGGCTTTGCCGAGTTGGTACTTATACCCAAGGCCCGGGTGGGCAGGAATATTTTTCATCTTCCCACGAAGATGTCTTACCAGGAAGCAGCCACTCTGGAGCCTCTGGCTGCTTGTGTGCATGCTGTGACCATGGCGAATCCGGCACCTGGGGACACTGTGGTAATCCTGGGGGTGGGGATTATCGGACTCGGCTGTCTTAAAGTGTTGAAGGCCAATCATGACTACCGCATTATGGTAGCG
>JASLXN010000261.1:0-278 GCA_030740315.1 Dehalococcoidia bacterium
CCCCGGCCCATCCGCCTCACCAGCAGGGCCACCCGCTCACCGCTCACGCGGTGCACCGCTAGGGGCCGGCGCAGGGTAAGTCCCAGCCCGCAGTTAACCATCACGAACTGTCCAGGGGTAGCTGTCTCCGCCACTCCGGGGGCCTCCAGCCACAGCAGGTACACACCTGGCATAGGCTGCGTATTAGAAGTAACACGGGCCTGGTGCTGGCTCACGCTTTTTCCTGCACCCCGGTCCCCAGGTATTCCCTGAGGGGCAGGACTGAATAAGGGAAGCTG
>JASLXN010000261.1:288-1846 GCA_030740315.1 Dehalococcoidia bacterium
TTGAAAGCCGTCCTGAAGAGGGACCGGGCCGTGGGTGATGGTGTTGATGACTCCATTCACCCGGCCCTCCCGGATGATATCTACCACATTGGGGTAGCCCTGGCTGAGCTTCTTGCTAATCATGGTCACCTTCAAGCCCGTGTCCTCAATCATGGCTGCGGTGCCCTCCGTGGCGAATAGTTTGTAGCCCAGCCCGGTAAGCTGGTCTATGATGGGCCGAGACTCCTCCTTGTCGCGGTCGGCGATGCTCACCAGCACGGCCCCCTGTGACGGCAAGGAAAGCCCGGCGGCCAGCAGGGCTTTGGTAAGGGCGGCACTGAACGTGCGGTCAACTCCCATTACTTCGCCGGTGGACTTCATCTCCGGCCCCAGGAAGGAGTCCACCCCGATAAGCTTGGACATGGAGAACACGGGGGCCTTCACCGCCACCAGATCCTGGGCAGGCCACAGCCCGCTCCGGTAGCCCAGCCCCGAAAGCCTGCGCCCAAGCATGACCTCTACGGCCAGGCTCACCAAGGGGAGGCCGGTGACCTTGGATATAAAGGGCACGGTGCGGCTGGCCCGTGGGTTGACCTCCAACACATAGACACGGGGGGAGCCGGTGTCTGGCGGCATGACCACGAACTGTATGTTCATCAGCCCCTGCACCCCCAGCCCCCGGCCGATGCTAATGGTGTATTCCACGATGGCGGCTTCCTCTTCCGGGGTAAGGCGCTGCGCTGGATAGACGGCGATGGAGTCTCCGCTGTGGACGCCCGCCCGCTCTATGTGCTCCATAATGCCGGGGATGAGCACCACATCGCCATCGCACACGGCATCCACCTCCACTTCCCGCCCTTCCAGGTACTTGTCAATGAGGACGGGGTGCTTGGAGTCCACCATCAGCGCGCGCCTGGCGTACTGCTCCAACTCCTCGGTGGTGTGTACTATCTCCATGGCTCGCCCACCTAACACATAGCTGGGGCGGACCAGCACCGGGTAGCCGATGGTGCTTGCCACCTCCAAGGCCGCTTCTATGCTGTTGACGCCGGCTCCGGGAGGCTGGGGAATACCGAGGCGCTGCAGAAAGTCCTCAAAGCGACGCCGGTCTTCGGCCAAGTCTATGGTCTCTGCGCTGGAACCCAGCAGGTGGTGACCACTCTGGGTAAGGGGATCGGCCAGGTTGATGGCCGTCTGGCCGCCGAACTGGGCGATGGAGGGCACATCCCCACCCTCGTTGTCCAGTATGTCCCGCGCAGCCTCTTCATCCAGAGGTTCAAAGTAGAGCCGGGTGGAGGTGTCAAAATCGGTGGATACCGTCTCCGGATTGGAGTTGGCCATGATGCTGGCAACACCGGCCTGCTGTAAAGCCCAAGCGGCGTGCACGGAGCAATAGTCAAACTCTATCCCTTGGCCGATGCGGATAGGCCCGGAGCCGATTACCAGCGCCTTCTTGCCAGAAAAGGCCTCGGCCTCATTCTCCTGCTCATAGGTGCTGTAGAAGTAAGGGGTCTCCGCCTCAAACTCGGCGGCGCATGTGTCCACCATCTTATAGACCGGGCGGATGCCCCATACCGAG
>JASLXN010000262.1 GCA_030740315.1 Dehalococcoidia bacterium
CAACCCGGTCATCTGCTGCGCAGAGAGTCCCCTGAAGTCCGTGAACACAGTCAGCGAGGCCTCCCCTAACCGCTGAGCCAAGGCAGCGACCTTTTCTTCTTTCTCTTCTTTATGCATTCAATCCGGACCTCCCTAAAAATTGAGTCCCTAGCCCATAGGCCAAGGACTCAATTCCTCTCCCTTAGCCTCGGCAGGTGATTAATTAAGCCCCCTCGGGGGCGCCTGCTGTCTTGGGCCTATTCTGTTTTGTGATAAAGTTTGCTCTCAGTCCCTCTTGCCAAAAACGCCCACGGCAGCCGTGAAGGAGCCAGGGTAGCCGCCGATGTTATGTATAGCGCCAATCTCTGGGTTCTTACGCTGCCGCTTGCCGGCCTTGCCCTGTAGCTGCTTGTAAACTTCGTAAATCATGCGGATGCCACTGGCTCCGATAGGATGGCCGAACGACTTGAGACCGCCATCCACATTCACCGCAATCTCGCCCCCCTCCAGGTCAAAGAAGCCGTTCTCCACATGCTCCTTGGCTGTGCCAGGAGGGCACCAGCCCATGTCCTCATAGGTTATTAGCTCGGTTATGGTGAAGCAATCGTGTACCATGGAATGGTCAATCTGCTTCGGAGGATCCGTTATACCGGCCTCACCGTAGGCGATACGGGCGGCGTTTACATTCTCGTCAAAGTGGTTGAAATCATAGTCGTCCTGCAGCAGGCCTTGGCGGGCGGAGCATACCACGCCCATTCCTTTCACCATTATGTAGTCATCCCGGAAGCGCTTGGCTATTTCGGGACGGGTGATTATGGCCACAGCGCTGCCGTCGCTTACCCCACAGCAATCAAACAGGCCCAAGGGCCAGGCTACCATGGGGGAACTCATCGCCTGCTCCAGCGTAATCTCCTTCTGGAAATGAGCTTTTGGATTGAGAGCGCCGTTGTGGTGGTTCTTGACCGCAATGCGGGCCAGGGCCAGCTTGCCCTGCTCGTAGCTGAGGCCGTAGTGATGGAAGTAGCGGGTTGCAGCCAGGGCGAACTGCACTGGGGGCGGTACTTGTGGGAAAACATAGCTCCCCATAGGATCCACCACGCTTAGGCCTGTGTAGGGAACGTCCTTCAGTTTTTCCACTCCGGCCACCATTACCACATCGTAGATGCCGGCAGCCACAGCGTAGCAACCATTGCGAAAGGCATCCGCACCGGTGGCGCAGAAGTTCTCCACACGGGTAATGGGCACATACTCTAACTTTAAGGCCTTGGATAGAATCTGCCCCGAGTAGCCTGAGCTCTGAGTTCCTAGCCAGGCAGCCTGAACATCAGAGGCATCTATACCAGCATCTTCATACGCTTCACTGGCGGCCTCTACGAGAAGGTCATCCACCCCCGCACCCCACCGCTCACCGAACTTGGTGCAACCCATCCCCACTATGGCTACTTTATCTCTGATACCTGCCATCTCCTCCTCCTTTCAGCTCCTGACCGGAATGGCTTTCCAAAAATAGTTGTGGATACCGTCGGCGGTGTAGAGGCGTCGGAAGCTGAGTTCCAGTGGCATCCCAACTTTGACCTCATTAATATCACGGTCGGTCATACTACACAACATTCTACCACCACCGTCAAAGTTTATCACAGATATCACCAAGGGCACATCCTTGCTACCGGCGATGTAGTCCATGGAATAGGTGTATAGGGAAGCTTTGCGGTTTGCCAGTCTCACCGATACCATGTCGTCCTTGGCGTGGCAGCGGGTGCACACTCTCTGAGGGGGGTACTGGATTGTGCCGCAACTGTTGCACTTGGTGCCGTAAAGGCGCAGCACCTCTTTCTGCTCCCGGTGCAGGGCTGCGGC
>JASLXN010000263.1 GCA_030740315.1 Dehalococcoidia bacterium
TCATCCGCGGATCCAGGGATGACTGCGGGTCCTGGAACACCATTTGCATCTCCCGACGCATTGGCTTGAGGGCTTTACGCCCCAGGCGGGTGATATCACGGCCCCCGAAGATGACACTGCCTGCGGTAGGATCCTCCAGGCGTAAAATGGTACGTCCCATGGTGGACTTGCCACACCCGGACTCCCCCACTAGGCCCAGCACCTCCCCCTCCGCTATGCAGAGTGAGACCCCGTCCACCGCCTTCACATCCCCCACATGGCGTCTCAGCACACCCGCCTTCAGCGGGTAGTATTTCTTGAGGTCCCGCACCTCCACCAGCTTCCTGTCAGCCACCGGCGGTCACTCCATTGCCAAGGTCATACACTGGGTAACGAGTATACAGAAAACAGGCCACCCGTCTTCCCGGTGCAGTAAGGAACTCCGGTGGCCTCCGGCTCCAGCATACATCCATTACCTGTGGGCAACGGGGGCTGTAGCTGCAGTTGTCCGGGGTATGGACGAGGCTGGGGATGGTGCCGGGGATGGACTCCAGCCTCTCCCGGGGCCGGGAGATATCCGGCAGGCACCGCAGCAGCCCCTGGGTATAGGGGTGCTGCGGTCCGTCAAAGATGTCCAACACCGCGGCCACCTCCACCACCCGGCCCCCGTACATTACCACTATCCTGTCTGCAATCTCGGCCACCACCCCCAGGTCATGGGTGATGAAGATGATGGACATATCCCTGTCCTGCTTCAAATTGCGGAATATGTCCAGAATCTGGGCCTTTGTGGTCACATCCAGGGCGGTGGTGGGCTCATCGGCGATGAGTATCTCGGGGTGGCAAGACAGGGCGGAGGCGATGAGCACCCGCTGCTTCATGCCGCCGGAGAACTGGTGCGGGTACTCGTCAATGCGCATCTCGGCCTGGGGGATGCCTATCTTACGCATAAGCTCAATGGCCTTTTCCCGTGCCTGTACCCTGGTAAGCCCCAAATGCAGCCTCATAGGCTCAGTTATCTGGTCCGACACCTGCAGGACGGGGTTGAGGGCCGTCTGTGGATCCTGGAATATCAGGGCGATGCGACGGCCCCGCAGCCGTCGCATCTGCTCCTCCGGCCAACACAGGATGTCTTCGCCATGGAGCAGCACCTCCCCACCCACGATTCGCCCCTGTAGCCGACCAATCAGCCTCAATACGGAGAGCATAGTAGCCGTCTTGCCACAACCGGACTCCCCCAACAGGCATACCGTCTCCCCACACCGCAGGTCAAAGCTCACCCCATCCACGGCCTGCAAGTCCCCCTTTGGGGTGGTGTAAACGGAGCTAAGTTGGCGTACCTCCAGTACGGCCTGGCCGGGGTCTATCACATCTGGCTCCTGGGGTCGAAGGCGTCACGCAACCCATCCCCCAAGAAGTTGAAGGCCAAGACGGTGAGAAACAGCACCACCCCCGGCTCCACCGCTACCCACCATGCGGTGTCCAGGGTCTGCTGCCCGGAGTTGAGTATGCGTCCCCAAGAGGCCACCGTGGGGTCACCCAAGCCGATAAAGCTGAGGGCGGACTCAGCCAGTATCACCCCGGGTATAGAAAGGGAGGCGATGACGATGATAGAGCTCATTACATTGGGGATAAGGTGTGCGAAGATGATGCGGGCATCGCTGGCACCCAGGGAGCGGGCGGCCAAGATGAAGTCCCTGGTACGTAGCGATAGGGCCTCGCTGCGTACCAGCCGGGCCGCTCCTGTCCATCCAGTAAGTCCTATCATCACGATAATGAGCGTCAGGTTGGGGCCGAAGATGTAGACGATGAACACCAGTAGCAGAAAGAAGGGGAAGGTCATCAT
>JASLXN010000264.1 GCA_030740315.1 Dehalococcoidia bacterium
TGCCGGCCGATGTTACATCGGCTAACCTGTCGACTATCAGACTTGAATAGGCAGGGATATTCCCAGGAAGGAATACCTTGGTGCGGGAAATCTCCGTAAACGATGTCGCCTCTGAGCGTCTGAAATCGATAAGGTAGTTTGTACATGATTCCAAAGTATGGCCGCCCGCTGGGAGCCCCCATATGTTAACCAAAGCTCCTCGGCCAGGACTCCAGATGCGAATGGCGTCTTGGTCGGCATCGTCTATAGTCCAGCCAGGGGGAACCCGAATAGAATACCTCCAATAGGCATTCTGGTAAGTGGTCCAGCCGGTGCTGGGCACAGTGACAACGCCACCAGCCATAAGAGAGGGCAGAATACTCTTCACTTGGTTAATCGCTATGGCAAAGCCTATGCTTTCAATGGTTAAGCCGCCTACTTCCCTGATCCCCCACGTGTTCATTCCAATAACGTCACCCTGATCAGTCAGCAGAGGACCGCCGCTGTTGCCCGGATTGATAGCAGCGTCTATCTGAAGATAGCCCACATTGCTCATCAGACGCACGGAAGAGATGATTCCGTTGGTGGCCGTGGTTTGGCCCCCCAAACTACCGCCCAATGGATAGCCCATAGTCACCACTCCATCCCCCACTTGCGCCTTGCTGCTATCTCCCAGGGTGAGGAAAGAGGGAACTTTCCCCTGCAACACTTTCACAACAGCCACATCCATCAACTCGTCGCGGCCCAAAACTTGCCCTGTTACGAGCGAAGAATCGCTGACAACCACGGTGACATACCGAGCGCTCTCCACCACGTGGGCGTTAGTCAGGATGTGCCCTTCCTCATCAAAGAAGAAGCCCGAACCTTCTCCAGTCTCAGTCTGGATACGAACGGTAGCGGGGCGGGCCGCCGAGATAATTTTTACCAGAGACGGAGACTCAGCCTGCATCTGAGAGGCGAGGGACTGAAGGAATGTTATCTGAGACCTGAGGTCATTCACCTGCTGCTCAAGACGGATATTGGTTGTCTGGGCCCCAGCCAACTCCACTGTCAGACCATCTAACTGCTGGCTCTGATTAACATTGGTGTCTTTGGTGTCGGACAGTTGCTGCTCAAGGCTAGTATTGGCGGTCTGGGCCTGAGTCAGTTCCATTTTCAGGCCGTCTATCTGCTGGCTCTGATTAACATTAGTGTCATTGGTGTCGGACAGCTCAGAGGCCAAGCGTGATGTCTCCGCCTCTTCCGCCTCCAGGGCCTTGCCAATCTTAGCTACTTTCTCTTCGATGTCGGCAGACTCGCTTTGGACCAGGGACAGCTGTGTCTTTAGTTCGGTGGCCTGTCGGCGCAGGGCTGCTGCTTTAGTTTGTTCTTCAGAGATGGCAGCCTTTAGCCTGGATAATTCATTTTCTTGAGTAGTTAACTGGACAATGGCCTCATTCCGCTCTGCCGTTATGTTTTGATATTCGCTACTTGACACGCATGCCGAGAGCCCAGCCAGTACAAGGGCCAACGGCACTACTATCCGAAACCAAGCCCAATTTCTGGCCGTCATAGTTCACCCTTCCCCCGCCCCCCTTCTATACACTCGCCATCCTGCCCCGTCAATCCCTATGGCGCAAATTAGCCTCAAAAGGGGAGCTATTCACAGGGGACAATTTGAAGGAGACAAGCGGGATGCCCTTAGCTTTTCCGCTGGGGCAGGAGCTCTATCCACCCCCCCCGCCTGTACGGTTTCACTACCCCTTTTTGTGTCCCATTATCGCTGACTAACTACAATCAAGAAGGTTATCGGACTATACCACCAACTCAGATTT
>JASLXN010000265.1 GCA_030740315.1 Dehalococcoidia bacterium
TAATAGCCTGGGCTATCATACCGGCCGGCGTCAAATATTGGCCACTCGTTGAGGGAACGGTCAATGGAGGTAAAGATGGCACTGGGAGCGCCGAACATGCTTTGGTTTTGCAGCCTCCGCCACAGCCAGCGCTCCTTGTCATCCCGTTCTATCTTCAGGGTGCCAAACAATATGCGGTAGCCCAGATTATGGTGCCTGGTGAGGTAGGGGTCGTTAAAGAACTGCACCGGTATCTCCGAGGAAGGCTCGGCATCGGCCACCGCATCCAACTCCCGGCGCAACTCCCCCCTCTTGTGGCCGCCCACCACCGTTATTTCCCAGGGCTGCACATTCTTCCATGATGGGCACCAGCGGGCCGCATTTATCAACTCCTGCAGTACCTCCTGGGGCACGGGTATGATTTGAAGGCCCGGATGCTGCGCCGGGCCTTTACAGCTTCTATTAATTCCAAGTGATAGCCACCTCTATCTTACTATGTTCGCTATATTGTTGCTCCGGGTGAAGTTAACCACGGCGCAGGCAATATCTCGCTAACAGGGGGGCCTCCTTCTCAGTATGCTCAATATATCATTGGAATTGTCTAAAGACAAGCAAAGGGGGCGTTGCCCAAAGGCAGGCAACGGGCTATAATCCGCAATGGAGTGAGACTTGCTTAAGAGCCATAACTGCGGAGAGTTAAGAGCAGAGCACATCGGCCAAAAGGTTGCCCTCTGTGGGTGGGTACATCGGCGTCGTGACCACGGCGGCCTGGCTTTCTTGGACTTGCGGGACCGGGACGGTCTGGTGCAGGTCGTGGTCAACCCGCAGACATCGCCCGATGCTCACGAGGTGGTGGGCCGGGTGCGGGCCGAGTTCGTGCTCCGGCTGGAGGGGGAGGTGGCACACCGCCCTCCCGGCACCGAGAACCCCAGGCTGCCCACCGGCGAGGTAGAGGTGCTGGTGCAGGGGATGGAGGTGCTCAATTCCTCCCTCACCCCTCCGTTCAGCATAGCCGAGGACTTGGAGGTGGACGAGGCCCTTCGCTTCAAATATCGCTATCTGGACCTCCGCCGCGAGAGGCTGAGGGACAACTTATTGCTGCGCCACCGCGTGGTCAAGTTCATACGCGATTTCCTGGATGCCCGTGACTTCATAGAAGTAGAGACACCAATTTTGCTGAAGAGCACTCCCGAGGGTGCCCGCGACTACCTGGTGCCCAGCCGCATCTACCCCGGCAAGTTCTATGCGCTGCCACAGTCCCCCCAGCAGCTCAAGCAGCTTCTGATGGTGGCCGGAGTAGAGAGGTACTATCAGATAGCCCGCTGCTTCCGCGATGAGGATCTGCGGTCTGACCGTCAGCCAGAGTTCACCCAGCTTGATCTTGAGATGAGCTTCGTGGACGAGAAGGATATTCTCAGCCTGTTTGAGGAGTTGTTCACCTCTATGGTGGAGTCGGTCACGCCACGCCTTAGGATCATCAAGCCTTTCCCTCGGCTTACTTTCGCCCAGGCTATGGAGAGATTCGGCACCGATAAGCCGGATCTGCGCTACGGCGTGGAGATGGCATCGCTTGGCGATATGGTGGCGGACTCCGAGTTCGGCATCTTCCGCACTGCCCTGGCCCAGGGTGGGGTGGTAAGAGGCCTGGCCGCTCCCGGCTGCGCCGCCATATCCCGCAAGGAGGTTGAGGGGTTTACGGAATTGGCCTGCTCCTTGGGGGCTAAGGGGCTGGTCACCCTGCCGCTGGGAGAGGGGGTGGCTTCCTCCGTGGCCGCCAAATATCTCACCCCCGGCCAGGTG